>JAKAPV010000017.1 GCA_021806845.1 Bacillota bacterium
AACTGGCCGCACCTGCGCGGGCTGGTGCCCGATCTACTGCGCGGACGGGCGGATGCGATCGTCCTCGAGACGCGCCTGCTGCTTGCGGACGGTGACCTCGAAGGCGCGGCGCGGGCCGCCGCGCGGTCCCGGGCGAGCAGCGTGCCGGAGCGCCTGGTCGCGGAGGCGCTGCGCGCGGTTTCCCCGGCCGAGGCGCGCCAGCACGAGCTGCGGGCCGATGCAATCGCGGCGCGGCTCGGCGAAGCGAGCGGTCAGGCGGACGGTCCCCAGCGCCGCAGGCCGCAGGAGGAACGCACGCGTCCGCGGAAAGACTGATATGCAGGGAGGCGGTGGCGTGGACCGGCGGGCTGTGCGGCTGCGCGCCGCCCTGACCGACACGGAATGGCAGAGACTGCAGCAGTTGACGCAAGGCGGCTGCCTGCCGTTCGACGAGGCGGACCGCATCGACGCGCTGCTCGCGGACGCGGACGACCAGGCGATCGATCTGCTCGCGAAGTGCGAGCTGATCCTGCAGGAGGCGCCGGAGCAGCCGGATACCGACGCGGAGCGCCGGGAGGACATGCTGGTCTATTCGTTCGACCCCGATGCAGCGGAGCTGGCACACTTCCTCGGGTCCCTGCGGCGCAACGGCTTTCAGGCGTCCACGGTGGAGGGGGCGCAGGCCACGGTCCACGTCTGGATCGGCGGCGCCACCGACCAGGAGTTCTTTCATTTGAAGGAGACCGTGCGCTCGCTCTACGAATTCACGCGCGTGTCGCGCGGCCGCAACCCGAAGGGCCGCCGGTTGCATACACCTTGAGCACTGCGGCCGGACGAAGCAGAATACTCGTTGGCGACTGAAACACGCACTTCGCGATGGGGGGGGTCTCTTATGCGGCGACTGCGCCCGGACATCGGCCTCAATCTGCGCATGACCTTCGCGATCGTATTGCTGGCTGCGCTGTACTTGCTGTTCGTCGCAGTGCTCCTGCGCGCCGGCATCGGCTTCCTCGGCATCGTCGTGATTGCCGGCGGGCTCCTGCTGGTGCAGTACTACTTCTCCGACCAGCTGATCCTGGCGACGATGGGCGCGCGGATCCTGCGCCCGGGCGAGGAGCCGGAGCTGCAGGACATGGTCGGGCGCCTCGCGCAGCTGGCCGACATCCCCCAGTCAAAGGTGGCGATCGTGCGCACCGACATGCCGAACGCATTCGCGACCGGCAGGAACCCGCACCACGCGGTCGTCGCCGTGACGACTGGACTCCTCCAGCGCCTGACCGGCCCTGAGGTGGAAGCCGTCCTCGCGCACGAGATCACCCACGTGCACAACCGGGACATGGCGCTCATGACGATGGCCAGCTTCTTCGCAACGGTTGCGTCGTACATCGTGCAGATGGCGTTCTGGTTCATGCCCTTCGGCGGCGGCGACCGCGACGAGGAGCGCAACGTCCTGCTCGTCTACCTCGTATCGTTCGTTGTCTGGATCATCTCGTTCTTCCTGATCCGCGCCTTCTCGCGCTACCGCGAGTACGCCGCGGACCGCGGCTCGGCCATCCTGACCGGACAGCCCTCGCAGCTGATGTCGGCGCTCGTGAAGCTCCATAACGCGAGCCGCATCCCGCGCCGGGACCTGCGCCACGCTGACACGCTGCAGGCCCTCTTCATCATGCCGGCCGTCGGAAAGGGCTCCCTCTACGAGCTCTTCCAGACGCACCCCACCCTCGAGCACCGCCTGGAGCACCTGCGCAGGCTCGAGCAGGAGATCAACCGGTGAGCTTCTTCGATGCCCTGTTCGGGCGCACGCGCCTCAAGAAGCCGCAGTTTGACGCGCTGTTCCGCCTTTCGGTCGCGGCGCCTGAACTCGAATCGCGCGGCGTGCCGCTCGACGGGAAGGCCGGGCTCTGCTGCAGGCCCTCGGAGGAGCAGGCATTTCAGGACGCTCTCGGGCAGGCGCAGGACGTCGCGCGTCTCTACGCCCAGGAGCATGGGCTCGAGATGGAGACGCCGGTTGACGCCGAAGGCTACCACTGGCTCGTGCTCTCCGGCGGCTCGCCGGACGACGTGGTCACGGGACTGCACGCCGCCGCCGATACGCTCGAGAGCCAGGGCTATGGCGGCGCACTGCTTGCGGCCCTCTTCCGCCTCAAGGACCGCGGCGGCGTCAGCTATCTCGTTTACAACTACAAGCGCGCAAATTACTATCCGTTCCGGCCGACCGCCGGCAAGGACCGCGAAGAGGCACGGGAGATCCAGCTACAGGCGATGCTCGGCGGCATCCTGCCGATCGAGCCCGATCTGGCGCGCTGGTATCCGCTCTGGGAGAGCCCGCTCTGACGGCGCCGCCTAATCGTCTTGCGCGAGGGCCCGCTGCGGCGACCAGGTCGCCCCGGCGGGCCCTCGGCGTTGCTGCCTCGCGGCCGCTCCCCTGGGGAGGGATGGCAACGGGGGCCGCAAGGGAATCCTACGGGCGGACAGCACTTTTAAGTGCTTCTCAGGAGCGCTGACAAGGCCGGTGCTATACTTAGCGCTGGATTTGCGGACGAGGAGGGCGCCCGTGCTCTCATTGATAGTGCCGACGTACAACGAGCGCGAGAATGTCCGGGTTCTGTACCGCCGTACGGTGGAGTCCCTGGACGGAGAAGATTTTGAGATCGTGTTCGTGGACGACAGTCACGACGATACGCCCGACGAGATTCGCCGCTTGGCGGCGGAGGATTCCAGGGTGCGCCTCCTGCACCGCATGGAGCGCGGCCTGGCCACAGCGGTCATCGACGGCTTCAAGGTCGCCCGCGGCGACCTTCTCGCGGTGATCGACGGCGACCTGCAGCACCCTCCCGAGATCCTGGCGAACCTCCTGCGCGTGCAGCGCGAGACGCGGGCGGACCTCGTGGTGCCCAGCCGCTACATGCCCGGCGGAGACCCGGGCGGACTCTCCGGCCTGCGGCGCCTGCTGTCCCTCGGCGGCCGCGCCCTCGCGCATATCCTCTTGCGCGAGAGCCGTGCGACGACAGACCCCATGTCGGGATGCTTCGTCGTGACCCGCGACGCGGCCTCGCCGATCCTCGGCTCGCGCCCGAAGGGCTTCAAGATCCTGCTGGAGCTGATGGTGCGCGGCGACGTGGAGCGTACGGTCGACGTCCCGTACGCGTTCGCGGTGCGCGACTCCGGCGAGTCGAAGCTCGGCTGGCACACGCAGGTCGACTACCTGCGCCAGCTGGCCGACCTCGTCACGGTCAATCCGGACAACACGCGCTTTCTGCTGTTCGCGCTGATCGGCGCTACGGGCGTCGCGGTCAACGCCGCGCTGTTCGCCCTGATGACGAGCGGCTATTTTGACGCAATCCCCTACGGGACGCTGCTCGCCTCGCTGATCGCCTCCAACGTGGCCCTGCTCTGGAACTTCATCTGGAACACGACGATCACTTGGCGCGACCGCGTTCGCTCCGACCAGATCTGGCGCAGCGCCTTGCGCTACATCGTCGTCGCGGAACTCGGTTCGCTGCTGACGTCGCTCGTGGTGCTGGTGCTCAGCGGGATCGGTGCGGAAATCAAGCTGCTAGACCAGTTCATCGGCATCGTGGCCGCGGTGATCCTCACCTACCGGCTGAACGATCGCTGGACGTACCTCCAGCAAGAGCCTGCCCTGCAGACTGAACGCTCCGCTCGCCGCTAGCCGATGCAGCCGCCCTCGGCCTACTCCCCGCCTGCCTACGCCCGTTTCGCCGCCCGCAGCTGGCTCCTGAGCCTGCTCGCCGTCTGGATCATCGGCATCGTCGCCATCCTGATCGCGCCGGTGAGCGGCAAGTGGGTCCCCGACGTCGCGTGGATCCTCTCGCCGTTCGCGCGCTGGGATTCGGCCTGGTACTACCGCATCGCCGCCTTCGGGTACTTCCGCCCGGCGGCGTACGTGTTCTTCCCGCTCTACCCGCTGGTGATCGACGCCGTCCGGATGGTCACCGGCACCACCCACGTCGCTGCGGGGATCATCGCCTCCTGGGCTGCCGACCTCGCCGCACTCGTTCTCCTGGCACGGCTGTGGCGCGAGCAGGCCGGCGAGCATCTGATGCGCCGCGCGCTCTTCCTGCTGCTTGCGTACCCGTCGGCCTTCTTCCTCGTCGCGATGTACGCGGAATCCCTCTATCTCCTCTTGTCGGTCGGGGCCTACCTCTTGATGCGCAAAGGGCGCTGGGGCTGGTCCGCCCTCCTGATCGCGCTTGCCTCGGTCGAGCGGGCGAACGGCATCCTGCTGCTGCTGCCATTGCTCGCATACGCCTGGGAGGCGTCGTCCCGGAGGTTCGACGGCGCCTTCTGGCGCCGGGCGCTCTGGTCCCTGCTGCCGGTCGCGGCCCTCGGCGCCTACCTCGTGTTCAGCTATTTCAAGGTAGGCGACCCCATCGAATTCGTCTCCCAGCAGGCGACCTGGTACCGGCACTTCACGGGTGGCGGATTCGCGCTCGGCTACGCCCTGATCCACATCTTCTACGGTCAGGGTCTGCCGCTCTCCATCGTCGACCTCGCCATGCCGGTCCTGTTCCTGCTGGTCATCGCCTTCGACCGCGGCCTCCTTCCGCTGGCCGACAAGCTCTACGTTTTTTTCGGCGTCCTTTCGACCCTCGTCGATCCCTCGATCCCGAACGGCTTCGTCCTGATGAGCGCGACAAGGCTGGTGATGCCGTACTTCCCCGTCTTCCTCTCCGTGGCAGATCACCTCAAGGAGAACGCATGGCGCCTGGCGGTGGTGATCATGGGCGCGCTGCAGATCTTCCTCTGGGTTTCCTACACGCACTGGCTCTTTGCCGGCTGAATTCTTAGACGCTTCTATGCTTTCTCAAAAGCCTCTCTTATGGAGATGCGCTATCCTACGGGGTGGCACGTCACGCGGCCCGGAAGGTCGGCGACCGGCGCGGGACGAATAGTGACGCTGGCACCCACGCGAACCCGGCCGTCGGATCCAGGCAGCAAAGGAGGACTTCATTCGTTGCGAATCCTGATCATCGGTGGAGACGGCTACCTCGGCTGGCCGACCGCAATGCATTTCGCGGCTCGCGGGCACCAGGTGGCCGTCCTCGACAATATGGCGAAGCGCAAGTGGGAGGCCGAACTCGGCGTCGCGCCGCTCGCGCCGATCGCGACATTGCAGGAGCGCGCGGGCGCCTTCCGAGAGAAGACCGGCCTAAGCGTCGAAGTGCATGTCGGCGACGTGGGCGAGGAGCCGTTCATCCGCGGAGTGCTCTCATCCTTCCGGCCCGAGGCGATCGTCCACTACGGCGAGCAGCCGTCCGCTCCGTTTTCGATGATCGACGCAAAGCACGCAATACTTTCCCAGGCGAACAACGTGCTCGGCACCCTGCAGCTCGCGTTCGCCATGCGCGACCTCACCCCGGACGCGCACCTCATCAAGCTCGGTACGATGGGCGAGTACGGAACACCGAACATCGACATTGAGGAAGGCTACCTCGAGATCGAGCACAACGGCCGCAAGGACCGGCTGCCGTTCCCCAAGAGCCCGGGCTCGTTCTACCACCTCTCGAAGGTGCACGACAGCCACAACCTGATGCTCGCCACCAAGCTCTGGAACCTGCGCGTCACCGACCTCAACCAGGGCGTCGTGTACGGTACCGAGACGGACGAGACGGTGCTCGACGCGAACCTCGCCACGAGCTTCCACTACGACGGCTGGTTCGGCACCGTGATCAACCGCTTCGTGACGCAGGCGGTCGCGGGAGTGCCGCTGACGCTGTACGGCACCGGCGGGCAGAAGCGAGCCTTCCTGAACATCCGCGACACCCTGCAGTGCGTGGAGATTTCGGCCATGAACCCCGCGGCGCCAGGCGAGTTCCGCGTCTTCAACCAGTTCACGGAGTCCTTCACCGTGCAGGAGCTTGGCAACCTCGTGGTCGAGGCCGCGCAGCCGCTCGGCTTCGACGCCCGGACCCAGGAGATTCCCAACCCGCGCATGGAGTCCGAGCTGCACCACTACAACCCGAAGAACAGCGGTCTGGTCGCCCTTGGCATGAAGCCGCGCCTCCTGACGACCGAGGTCCTGCAGCAGATGATCACATGGGCGGCGGCCCGCAAGGATCGCATCGACCGGAGCGTCATCCTGCCGACGGTCCACTGGCGCTGAGCCGAAGTGCGCGAGAGCCGCAAGGACACCCTAGGTAGGCGAGGAACGGGAAAGGGGGCGCAAGGGGTATGAAACGTCGCATATGGACTTGGGGCATTCCCGTCGTCTTCTCCCTCGGCGGCATCTACGCCGTCGCAAAGAGCCTCGGCTCCTTCCGCGCCCTCGCCCAAGTACACCCTGTCTGGCCCTTCCTGGTCGGCGTCGCGCTCGTCTACCCGGTCTTCGCCGCTATGCGCGGGCTGCGCTTCCGCCAGCTGCTACGCGACGACCAGAGCTGGTCGGTGACGGTCGGCCTCGGGTGGCTCTACACCGCCGCGTGCCAGGTGCTTCCGGGAGGCATCGGCGAAGTGTCGATGCCCCTGCTCTACCGCAACGCGCCCGGCGGCGTCCCGCATGCCACGGCGGCGATGGCGGTCGCCCGCGTGCAGGATCTGCTGTCATGGCTCGTGATCCTGGGCATCGCCGGCTTTGCCGTCTCGGCGCTGCCGGCGACGTCGTACTACCTGCTCGGGGCATCGCTGCTGGTGACGGCGGTCGGTTGCGCCCTCGTCTTCATCTCGCCCTTGCGGCGGGCATTCTTTCGGATGCTTCGCCCGATCCCCTGGCCGAAGCTGCACTCTTTCCTCGAGCAGCTCGACGAGCGGCTGCGCGGGATGGTCTACGACGCGCCGAGCTGGATTTCCACGTTCGGGCTGCGCCTGCTCTCGATCCTCTCCTACTACTTCGCCTTGCGCGGTTTCGGCGCGCCGGTGACATTCGCCGAGGCATCGGTCGGCGGAGCACTCGCGGCCCTGCTGCTCACGCTGCCCGTTCAGGGTATCGCGGGCATCGGCACGGTGGAAGTCTGGTGGATCATGATCCTCCGCCTCTTCGGCACGCCGTGGTCGGTCGCGGCCGTTGCCGCGGTCGGCGTGCACGTTTCGCTGCTCGTCATGTCGCTTGTGGTCGGCGGGCTGTCGTTCAAGACGTCCCCCCGGCTCTTGTCTTCCACTTGAGAGAGGTCGGTGAAAAATGAGTCCCCTGCGTATCGGCGGCATACTGGTCGCCCTGGCCCTCGGATACATCGTGCTGCGCCGCCTGTCCCGCAGGGCTCCAACGGCGGCCGACGGCCTTGGATTCGCCGCCGCACTCGTCCTGCTCCTCGTCTCGCTCTTCCCTTGGCTGGCGAACCTCCCGACCGAAGTGCTGCGTCTTGGATCTACTCCGCGGCGTCGTCTTTTCATGCTGCTCGTGGTTTCGAACCTGGTGCTCTGGCTCTACACCGTCTGGTCCTCCGACCAGCGCCGCCGCCGCCAGGAGTCCGCTTCGGAGCAGATGGAGGCGCTGGTCGCCCGCATTTCGGCGACGAGCGCGCCGGCTGATCTCGACGGCATCGCCGTCCTCATGCCCGCCTACAACGAGGAGGAATCGGTGGAACAGGTCATCGAGGGGCTGCCCCGCGAGCTCTTCGGCCTGCCGGTCACGCCGATCGTCGTCGCGGACGGCTGCACCGACCAGACGGTGGCCGTGGCGCGGCGCGCCGGCGCTGCCGTTCTCGATCTGCCGATCAACATGGGAGGCGGCGCCGCGATCCGCATCGGCTACAACTACGCGTCGCGCGCCGGCGCTCGCGCCATCGTCACGATGGACGCCGACGGACAGCACAAGGCCGAGGACATTCCCCGCCTGCTGCAGCCCATCCTCGACGGCGACGCGGACTTCGTCGTCGGCTCGCGGCAGCTCGGCAGCTTCGAGCACGTGAGCGCGATGCGCTCGATGGGACTGTCGTTCTTCAACTTCTTCCTCAACCTGCTGCTGGCAACGCGCCTCACGGACTGCTCGTCCGGGTTCCGCGCCTTCGACGTGCACCGCCTGCGCCACCTGGAAACCTCGGAGAGCCAGTATCACACCGCCGAGACGATCATGCTCGTGCGCCGGCAGGGAATGCGCATCAAGGAAGTGCCGATCACGGTACAGCGCCGCATCGCCGGGTACAGCAAGAAGGGCAACGACCTCGTCTATGGCTACCGGTTCGCACGCAGCATGCTGACGCGATGTCTGCGGGGCTAGGCTGCGTGGATAAATCCATCGCAACGCAGCGCGCTGCAGGAGGAGGATCCGCCCGGCTGCATCGGCTGACGCGCAGCCTCTCGTCTCGACTGCTGGGAGGCTGGTCGCTTTCGGCGACGCGCAAAGCAGAACTCGCCTTGCATCGGTCCACCCCGTACGGGGTGGGCCTCGGCCTTGTCATATACCTTGTGATCGCTGCGATCTTCCTTGGCCGCACGCTGGTCGACCCAACAGGCACTTTTGCCGGTCACCCCGGCGATGCCGAGCAGTACATGTGGTACCTCGGCCTCTTCTGGCACGCAGTGCTCCACGGCCACAACCCGTTCGTCACGCACCTCATGAATTACCCCTATGGCATGAACCTCATGTGGAACACCTCGATCATCGCCGAGGCGATCGTGTTCGGGCCGCTCGTGCCGCTGATCGGGTCGACCGCAGCATATAACGCGTGGTTTTTCATCAACGTGCTCGCCGCAGGCGTCCTCGCGCAGCAGCTGTACCTCCGGCTGGGCGTCCGCCAGTCGCTGGCCATTGCCGGCGGTGCCCTCACGGCGATGCTGCCGTACATCACGACGCAGGCGCTGTCGCACATCAGCCTGATCACGACCGCGCCGCTGCTTTCGGCACTGCTCGTCCTCACGATCGTGGCAAAGGGCGAGGCGCGGCGCCCCGTCCTGCTGGGAGCGCTGCTCGGCCTTGCGGCCGCCGTCCAGTTCTACACGCTGATCGAGGTGCTCGTGAGCGCCGCGCTGGCCTTCAGCATCGGTCTCGCAACGGCCTACTTCGTCGCGAGGCCGGCTTTGCGCCGCATCCTGGCGCGGGTCGGCGCCGGCTTCGCCCTCGCGGCCGCGGTGACGTTCCTCGTCCTTGCCGCCCCTGGCATCTACGAGATGCTGCTCGGGCCGTACCGCGTCTTCCGGTCCGTGCAGCCGCCAAATGTCTACGTCACGGACCTTCTCAACTTCATCCTGCCGACGCACGCCTTCGCTGTGCAGATTCCCTACGCCGACCCCGCGAACTGGTTCACAGGCAACTACGCCGAAGACAACGGCTATCTCGGCGTGCCGGCCATCCTGCTGCTGATCTGGGCCGTCCGGCGCCTGTGGCCGCGCACCCTCGTGCGCATCCTCGTCTGGTCGGCCGGCATCGTCACAGTGCTCTCCCTCGGCACCAGCATGCACGTGCTCGGCTTTGTCACTCCGCTCCCGCTGCCGTGGTGGATCTTCGACCGCGTGCCGTTCATCAAGGACCTCCTGCCGGCGCGCCTGATGCTGTACGCGGACCTCGCCGTCGTCGCCCTGTTGCTGCTGGCCATCGAGGACTGGCTAAAGACGCGCACCGGCGCCAGGCGCAACCCCGCCATCTGGCTCGCGCTCGTCTTCCTCACCTGGCTGCCCGCGATCCCGTACACGAATAGCGCTTTGCCGACGGCTACGCCATCCTTCGCGCCGGGCGCGCCTGTGACGCGCGCGCTGCGCGGAAAGCCGACCTACGTGCTGACAGCTGCGTTTCCGGAAGTGATGCAGAGTCTGCAAGAGTCCGGCTACGCCTTCCCGGTGGCAAATGTCTATGGTCACAACGCCAACGACGCGCTGCGCCAGCAGGCGATCGACGGCGTAGACGGGCTTTTGAACCCTTCGCTCTCCCCGGCGGTCTACGAGGGCATTATCTCTACGGCCCTCTCTCCGCTCGAAGTACGCCGCCTCGTCTTCATTCCGCGCCCGCGTTACGGTCTCTTGACGCTGCCGCCCGACGCGCTGCGCGCACTGAACGCCGCGTTCGGACCGCCGATCGCCGGCTCCGATACGGGCGTGCTGGTGTGGCGCATCCCGCCCACAGGTACACCGTAGCGCCCGATCAGCGCACCTGTGCCACAACCTCTCTCGGCCATCCGTCGAGGAGCCGCGTCACTTCGAGTCCTCCCTCGCGAAGATCGACTTCGTGGCGGGCGAGCGGTTTGCCGGACTCGCCTGCCACCACGAGTACGATCGGGTGGAGAACGTCTTCGGGCACAAGTTTTGTAGCCATGCCGTACGTTCCGTCGGAGAGCTGCACGACGCTTCCCTGCGGTATGAGCGCAACGTGCCGCAAGAGGATCTCGACCGCGTCCGCGCGCAGTTTGGCGCCCGCCTCCTGTCGCATCAGGTCGTAGACCTGCCGTGGACTGAAGTCGGCCCGGTAGCCGCGTTGCGCGCGGATCGCGTCGTAGACGTCGGCAACCGCGACGATCTGCGAGAACAGGTAGATCTGTGGCTCTCGGCGGCCAAAGGGGTAGCCCGAACCGTCAAGGCGTTCATGGTGCTGCAGGGCGACGATGGAAGAGGTCGGCATGATGTGCGGGAAGCACTCGTGGAGGAACTCCCACCCGAGCTGCGGATGCTGGCGCATGATCTCGAATTCCTCATCGGTCAGGCGCGACGGCTTCTGCAGGATCTCGCGCGGCACAAGCGCCTTGCCGATATCGTGCAGCAGCGCGCCGGTGCCGAGGCGCGACAGTGAGTCCTCGTCCATGCCGAGACGCTTGCCGATCAGGAGCGAGAGGATCGCGACCTGCACAGAGTGCTCGAATGTGTAGTCGTCCCAGGCGCGGATGAAGCTCAGATTGGTGAGCACGTCATTGCTGCTCGCAATCTCGCCGACCAGAAGTTGGGTCGAGTCCTCGATGCGCAGACCGTGCTCCGGGGGCGGCAGCGATTTCTGCTCCCGCCAGGTCTCCGCGCTGTCGTACGCACCGCTGAACGCGGTGCGTACCGCCTCGCGCGTCTCGAACTTGACGGCCTCCGGGGCATCGATCTCCGGCAAGAGCTCGTCACTGATCCAGGCGATGCTGATGCCCCGGCGCTGCATCGCCTCGAGAAGCTCGGCGTCGATCAGCGCTCCCCTGCGCAAGAGCGGCTGACCAGGACGTGGCCCGGCGATTTCCCGCCCGGCGTACCGTCCCAAGATCGCTTTGTTCACCGCGACTTTGCGCATACATCCCCCGCCACAAACCGCATTTTTTCGACAAGTTTCTACCCGTACCCGAGAAAGCCTTTTTTTGACATGAAAACGGACCCCCATGGGGGTCCGCCACACCAGGGCAAATCAGTGAGGGATCTGGCCGCCCGCCCCTTTGATCTGCTCAAGAACGGCCGGCGGCCACTCGTCGAGCACGTCGGCGATCTGCAGCGAAGTGCCCGAAAGGTCCATCTCCTCGATCGGCATGGCCCGGTCCAGATCGTCCGCGACCACAGACACGACCGGCCGCAGCGGCTCGCCCACGTTGAGTCCGGTGACCATCCCGAGCTGGCCGTTCGTCAGCCGCACGATCTCGCCGGCGGAGACGAGGGAGACGTGTCGCAGGGCGATCTCCACGGCGGCCGCGTCGAGCCGCACGCCCGCGTCCTGCAGCATGATGCGCAGGACCTCGGTCGGCCGATACGTCCTGCGGTAGTTGCGCTCCGCCCGGACGGCGTCCAGGACGTCCGCCACCGCGGTGATTCTCGAGAAGATGTAGATGTCGTCGCCTTTCAGGCCCTGCGGGTACCCGGAGCCGTCCAAGCGCTCATGGTGCTGCAGGATGACGATCGATGAGGTCGGCATGATGTTCTGGTAGCCCTCGTGGACCATGTCCCAGCCGTTGCGCGCATGGGATTTTACGATCTCGAACTCTTCATCGGTCAGCGGGCCGGGCTTGTGCAGGATCTCCTGCGGCACCGTCACCTTGCCGAGGTCGTGCAGGATCGCTCCCGTCCCGAGCCGCACCAGCTGGTCATCGGTCATTAGCATGCGCTTGCCGATGACGGTCGCGAGCGTCGCGACATGCACGGAATGCTCGAACGTGTAGTTGTCCCAGGCCCGCACGCGGCCGATGTTCACCACGACGTCATCGTTCGCGGCAACCTCTTCGACGAGCCGGCGCACGGCATTGCTGAGCAGGTCCTCCTGCCGCTCACGGTTCAGTTTCTTCGGGCTCGCCGCATCCCTGAAGATCTGCCCAAGGGCTGTCGTCAGTACCTCGCGGGTCTCCTGGGATACAACCTCATCGGCCTCGAATTCGGGAAATATCTCGTCCTTTACCCAAACCCACGTCTTTCCACGTCTCAGCAAAGCGTCCACCACGGAAGCGGTAATAATCGCGCCCTTAGTCACAAGTGGAAGGTGCCCCGGGCGATTGCGGATCGTCTTTGCCGACACCCTGCCGACGATGGCTGGCGATACGGGAACTTTGCGCACGCACGTTCCCCCATGGAGGGACCCTTCACTTCATCATACCGGGCCGAATACACGCGTCAACCTCGCGGCAAGGCGGGCGCCCGCCGCACATAGCGGCGGGCGCCTGCGCTTCAGGCGTGCTGCGTGAAGAGCTGGCGCGCCTCGGCAAGGGTGATGTCGGACGGCGGCAGTACGAGATCCGACTCGCGCAGGACGTCGTCCGCGACGGTCTTGCCCTCGCTGCGCACGAGGCCGATCAAGGCGTCGCGCCGCTGCGCGAAGGCCTGCTCGTCTCCCGACGAGACGGCTTCCATCAGAGCGTCATCGAGCTTGCGGAGCCGCCCGAGCCCTTCGGCCGACAGTTCGTACTGCCCTTCGTGCAGGACGCGCACGATCACTGCGGCGCGCCCCCCATCTTGGCCTTGAGCGCGGCGAGGTCCGCGTCCACCTGGGCACTCTGCTGCGTCTTCTGAAGTTCCCGCTCGATTGGGTCCTGTCCGGGGGTCAGCGCGTCTTCCAGCACCCCGGTGTCCTGCAGTTCGTCGATCGCCTGGGCGCGGGCGCGCATACGCTCTGTCTTGTCCTGCGCACGCTGCACGGCGAGCCCCACGTCCGCCATCTCCTCCGAGATGCCGGTCGTCGCCTCGCCCATCTTCACCTGGGCCTGCGCCGTCGTGTACTGCGCCTTGAGGACTTCCTTCTGCGCACGGAACGATGCGATCTTGGTTTCAAGGCGCCGCGCCGTTTCCGCCATCTTGTCTTCCTGCTGGTGGAGGTCGGCGATCTGGGCGTCCAATCCCTGCGTCTGACTCGCGAGCGCCGCCTTGCGCTGGAGCGCCTCGCGCGCAAGGTCCTCCCTGCCCGCCTTGAGCGCGGCTTCCGCCTCCGACTGATACTTCTGCGCGTCGCCCTCGAGGCGCACCTTCTGCAGTTCGATCTGCTTGCGCGAGGTGACCGCATCCGCAAGGCTTCGCTTGACCTGCTGGAGCAGCTCCATCTGCCGCTCGTAGGAGTAGTCGAGCGTCTGCCGCGGGTCTTCGATCGAATCCAGCGCCGAGTTGACCTTCGACTTGAAGATCGTCGACATGCGAGACACGAGTCCCATTCGCCAGTTCCCCCCTGCGGGCCGCAATTGTTTCCCACCTATGATAGCACCGATCCTCCGCGTCGGCATGCGCGCAAGGGGCACACTGGCCCCGAGGAGGTTGGCGCGTGTTTCTCCTGCTCCGCGGCGCGGAAGTCTACGCTCCGCAGCCGCTCGGTCGCTGCGACGTGCTCATCGCCGGTGGGCGCATCGCACGCATCGCCCCGCACATCGCGCTGACGCGCCGCAGCCTGCCGGAACTCTCGGTGCGCAGTCTCTCCGGGCTCGCGCTCGCGCCAGGCTTCATCGACGGCCATGTACATATCGCCGGCGGCGGCGGCGAGGGCGGCTTTCAGCACCGTACGCCGCCCGTGCATCTCCAGGCGCTGGCGCCGAAGGGCACGACGCGCGTCGTCGGCCTTCTGGGCACGGACGCCGTCACCCGGACAGTCGCGGAACTCCTTGCGGAAGCGCGAAGGCTGACTGCGCTCGGCATCTCCGCCGCGATCCTGACGGGAGCGTACCAGCTCCCCATCCGCACCCTGACGGGAAGCGTACGCTCGGACCTCGTTCTCATTCCGGAAGTGCTCGGCGCGGGCGAAATCGCGATCGCGGACGACCGCGGCAGTCACCCGACCGGGCGAGATCTGCTGGAGATCGCGTCGGAAGTGCGGGTGGGGGCACTCCTCGCAGGCAAGAAGGGCCTCTTGCACATGCACGTCGGAGACGGCACCCGGCGCCTGCGGTCGCTGCACGATCTCCTGCGGCGCAGCGCCTTGCCGAACGACCTCTTCTCGGCGACGCACCTCAATCGCAACCCGGATCTGCTCGCGGAGGCGCCGGATCTCACGCGCCGCGGGGCGTACGCCGACCTGACGGCGGACATCTTCCCCGCGCCGGGCGACGACAAGCCCGTCGACCCCGCCGCGGCCCTGGCCCACCTCTTGCGCGAGGGCGACAAAAAGTTCGTGACGATGAGTTCCGACGGCAACGGCTCCTCTCCCGTGTTCGACGGGCTGGGGCGCCTAGAGGGCATCGGCGTCGGTGCCCCGGGCCGTCTGCACTGGGCCCTGCAGCGGGCGGTCGTCAAGGAGGGCGTGCCGCTCGAGCAGGCGCTCGCAACCGTAACCGCCAACGTCGCGAGTGCACTCGGACTTGAGGACGCCGGCCGCATCGCGGTCGGGTGCACGGCGGACCTCGTCGCGCTCGGCAGCGACCTCTCGGTCGCCGAGGTCTACGCGCGAGGCCGGCTCGCGGCCCGGCGCGGTCAGCTCACGCTGCCGGATCCCTTCGCGCCCAGTTCCGAGGCAAGATCGCGCAGCCGCGTGGAGAACGTTTCCGACAAATCTCCTTCGGCGACGTAGGGCAGCGCCGCATCCGCCGCGCCCGTCGCCGCGTTGCGCACGGTGTAGGAAGCTTTGGGGCCCGTGACGGCAGTGTCGAAGGGGCCGGCGACTCTGATCAGCGTACCGCCGAAGAACGCGGCCACGTCCAAAAGCCGCTCATCCCCGAGCGGCGGCATGTCGATGAGCAGGACGTCGGGCCCTGCCCACAGCACATCCTCGCGGAACCGTTCGAGCACCCGCCGCAGCTCCGCACCACGCCAAGGCAGCGGACCCGGCAGGAAGGCGTCGAGACCCTGCAGGCGCAGACCATCTACAGCGTAGGGCAGGACGAGACCGCCGACGACCAGCGCAGCGGCGTCGCAGTGCAGGCGCCGGCGCAGCGACGGTGCCGCGAGGTCCGCGTCGAGCACCGCGACGCGCTTCCGCTGCGCGCGCAGCGCTGCGGCGAGACCGAGCAGAACGCTGGTGCGCCCGCTGCCCGCGGGACCGAAGATGCCGACGGTCCTCAGCGGGCGCTGCTGACCCACGCGTGCGCGCAGTTCCGCCTCGAGCCGCGCAGCGTCGCGCAGCGGCACCGCCTGCGGCCGCGCGCCGCGCGAGGCAGCCGCTTCGTCCAGCCAACCGAGGTGCAAGGGACTGTCAGGCTCCGGCAGTTCGACGCGGTCGCCGTCGGTCAGCCCAAGCTCGTCTGGACGCGCTGACAAAATAGGGTGCACGGGCCAAACGGACATATCGCAAGACCTCCGCGACGTTTGTCGAACGCGGATCCAAGCATAACGCACACAGGGCGTGCGCGCGCCGCGCCACTGATTCGACATTCATGGTCCGTTTGGCCCATGCGAATCTTCCTCCATTCGTATAGTGCTGGTGACCGTTTCACTTGGCAATCGGGCACTTTTTCGGTATCCTTGCGAAGAACAAACGGCGCCATCCGGCCACGGCCATTTGGGCCTGCGGCCCTGGGGTCTCATGAAGTCCCCCCGCGACCAGCGCCCATGGCTGTCCCGCAAGCGGATGACGCCCCCTGAAGATCGGAGGGCGGGGATCTTTGAGGTGGACGCAGCGCGGCTTTCGGGTATCACTCCCTCTCCTCGCGGTTGGCGCGGCGGCGCTCCTTAGCGGCTGCGGCGTAAGCAAGCAGTCCGCACTTGCGCCGGCCGGCCCCGTTGCCCGCGCACAGCTCGGCATGTTCTGGGAATCACTCGCGATCATGACCGGAATCTTCATTATCGTAGCGGCAGTCTTCCTGTACTCGTTGATCCGCTTCCGTGCGCGCAAAGGTCAGACCGGTCTCCCGAAGCAGGTGCACGGCAACACGACCCTGGAAATCGCCTGGACGATCATCCCGTTCATCCTGCTCGTGTTTCTGGCCATTCCGACCGTTCACTACGCGTTCGTCTTCGGCGACACCCCTCCGGGCGCCATGCAGGTGGACGTCGTCGGCCACCAGTACTGGTGGGAATTCGACTACCCAAGCAGCAACGTGACGACGGCAAACATCGTGCACATCCCCGTCAACACCAAAGTCGACTTCGTACTGACGTCAAAGGACGTCATTCACTCGTTCTGGGTGCCAAGGCTGGGCGGCAAGACCGACCTGATTCCGGGACGCGTCAACCACCTGTGGCTTGAGGCGAACCAGACCGGCACGTTCTATGGCCAGTGCGCGCAGCTGTGCGGCGCGGGACACGCCTACATGAAGTTCGAGGTCGTCGTGCAGTCGCAGGCCGCCTACGACGCGTGGATCGCGCAGATGCAGAACCCGCACGTCGTCGTGACGACGGCCGAGCAGAAGGCGGGCATGGCCCTCTTCCAGCAGGACTGCTCGACCTGCCACACGATCGGCGGCACGGCGTTCAACGGCAAGATCGGCCCGAACCTGACGGCGCTCATGGAGCGCCCGACGATCGCCGCCGGCACGCTGACGAATACGCCAGCCAACCTGGCGAAGTGGCTGCAAAATCCGCCCGGCGTCAAGCCCGGGGCACTGATGCCGAACCTCGGACTGACGCAGACCCAGATCCAGCAGCTCGTGTCCTTCCTGGAAACCCTCAAGTAGGCACGAGGAGGAGGAACGTATGGCGGCTATCCCCGAGCGGCTCGCCGGCGTGCACGGCGAAACCCGCACCTACACCGGCATCTGGTCTTGGCTGTCGTCCGTCGACCACAAGAAGATCGGCATCATGTACATCCTCGCCGGACTCTTCTTCATGGCCTTCGGCGGCGCAGAGGCGCTGATCATCCGCATCCAGCTGTGGCAGCCGAACAACCACGTCGTCTCCGCAGAGACCTTCAACCAGCTGTTCACCATGCATGGCGTGACGATGATCTTCCTCGTGGCGATGCCGATCCTGATCGGCTTCATCAATGCGATCGTGCCGCTGCAGATCGGCGCGCGCGACGTGGCCTTCCCGCGCATGAACGCCCTTTCGCTGTGGCTGTTCGTGTTCGGAGGCATCTTCCTCTACTCGAGCTTCCTGTTCGGCTCGATGCCGGACGCCGGCTGGTTCAACTACGTGCCGCTCTCGGGCTCGGTCTACAGCAAGGGCCTGGGCGTCGACTTCTATGACATCGGACTGCAGATCAGCGGCTTCGGCACGCTGATGACAGCGATCAACTTCCTCGTGACGATCCTCAACATGCGCGCGCCGGGCATGCGCCTTTTGCGCATGCCGCTGTTCACCTGGTCCGCGCTGATCACGATGCTGATCGTGCTGTTCGCCTTCCCGCCGATCACGGTCAACCTGATCCTCCAGATGTTCGACCGGCTGTTCGGCGCGAACTTCTTCAACATCGCCGGCGGCGGCAACGCGCTTTTGTGGCAGAACCTCTTCTGGATCTTCGGCCACCCGGAGGTCTACATCGTGATCCTGCCTGCCTTCGGGATCATCTCGGAGATCATCCCGGTCTTCGCGAAGAAGGTGCTCTTCGGCTACGAGTCGATGGCGATGGCGCTTTCCGTGATCGCGTTCCTCTCCTTCATGGTCTGGACGCACCACATGTTCGCCGACGGCCTCGGGCCGGTCGTGAACTCGATCTTCGCACTGACGTCGATGCTCATCGCGGTGCCGACCGGCATCAAGATCTTCAACTGGCTCGCAACCCTCTGGGGCGGCAGGATCCACTTCACGACGGCGATGATGTACGCGCTGAGCTTCATCCCGCTGTTCGTCATCGGCGGCGTCAGCGGCGTGATGCTGGCGATGGCACCGGCCGACCTGCAGTACAACGACAGCTACTTCGTCGTCGCGCACTTCCACTACGTACTGTTCGGCGGCACCTTGATGGCCGCGCTCGCGGGCATGTACTACTGGTTCCCGAAGCTCTGGGGACGCTCGCTCAACGAGAAGCTCGGCAAGTGGAACTTCTGGCTCGTGTTCATCGGGTTCAACGTCACGTTCTTCCCGATGCACATCTCCGGCCTCCTCGGCATGCCGCGACGCATCTCGACCTACTCGCCCGGCTACGGCTGGACGATCTGGAACCAGATCTCGACGGTCGGGACATTCATCCTGCTCGTCGCCATGCTGATCCTGCTCTATAACCTGATCATCACCTTCCTGCGCAAGCCCGACGCCCCGAACGACCCGTGGGATGGGCGCGCGCTCGAATGGTCGATCTCGTCGCCGGCCCCGGAGTACAACTTCGCCCAGACCCCGCTCGTGCGCGGACGCGACGCATACTGGCTGGAGAAGCAGGAGGGCGATGGCAAGATGCTCCCCGCCGAGCCTGCCGGACCGATCCACATGCCTTCCCCGTCGCTCGCGCCGTTCGGCATCGCGCTGACCATCGTGCTGGCCGGCTACGGCGCCGTCCTGCATTCGGCGATCATCGGCGGCTTCTTCCTCCTGCTGACGTTCTGGCAGATCGGGCGGGCGCTCATCGACGAGGACCACGGCTTCCACGTGACGCCGCACATGGGAGGTGAGGCGCAGTGAGCACCGCCGACGCGCACGTCGTCGTCCATCCGGCGCACCCGACCGAGGTCGGGCTGCCCAAGGACAACCGGATCCTCGGCCTGTGGGTCTTCCTCGCTGGCGAATGCGCCTTCTTCGCCTCGCTGATCGGCACCTACCTCGGACTGCACACGGCGACGCTGCACGGCCCGACCTCCCAGCAGATCTTCGACCTGCCGCTGACCACGGTCGCAACGCTGATCCTGCTCACGAGCTCGCTCACCGTCGTGCTCGGCGTGCAGGCGATGCAGCGCAAGGACGTGCGCGGCATGCAGATCTGGCTCTGGATCACGGCCCTCCTGGGCCTGTTCTTCCTGGAGTTCCAGGGCTATGAGTTCTTCACGTTCTACAACAGCGGCCTGACGCTGCACACGAGCGCCTTCGGCTCCGCGTTCTTCACGCTCACCGGCTTCCACGGGATGCACGTGCTGTTCGGGGTCTTCTGGATCCTGCTGCTGCTCTTCAAGTCCCTGAAGCACGGCATCAGCGAGGACAGCACTTCGAAGGTGTTCGTCATGAGCCTCTACTGGCACTTCGTCGACGTCGTCTGGGTGGTCATCTTCACACTCGTCTACCTCGCCGGAAAGTTGGGTTGAGCATGAGCACGCACGCACCGACCGAAGCACAGCAGCAGACGCAAGCCCAGCCGTCGCACACCGCGATGTACGTCGCGATCGGCGTCGCGATGCTGGTCCTGACCCTGGCGGCGGTCTTCCTCGAGGAGATCCACGCGGCCGCGCCGGACGTCCTCCTGCCGGTCCTCGGCGTGATGGCGATCATCCAGGTCGTCCTGCAGGCGTTCCTCTACATGCACCTGCGCGGCAGCCGGCGCGCCTACACCATCTTCTTCCTCGGCGGAGCCTCGATCGCGGTACTGTTTGCGACCGCGCTGATGATCCTGATCCAGCAGTGGGCCTGAGAGAGGTCCTCGACGTCCGGGCGGTTCGCTCCGCCCGGACCCTTCCCCGAAAGGACTGATCGCCGTGCCCGCGCCCCTCGCGAAGATGGGGTTCATGGCCTTGTGGCATCCGGAGCTCATGGCAGCCTCCGTGGTGGTCTCGGCGCTCTACTTCTTTGCAGCGCGCGGCATCGCGACGCGCGGGTACGCCCCGCCGACAGTGCGCCAGCGCATCTGGTTCCTGCTCGGCGTCCTGACGCTCTACCTGGCGGTCGGATCGCCGCTCGACGCGCTCTCAGACAACTTCCTCTTCAGCGCCCACATGCTCGAGCACGCGCTGATCGGGATGGTGGCGCCGCCGCTCTTGCTGATGGGGCTGCCGGACGGATTCTGGCGCGTCGTCTTCCGCAGTGGCGCGGTCCGCCGCACAGTCGCTTTCCTGACGCGTCCGATCTTCGGGCTCCTGCTCTTCAACATCGCGTTCTCCGTCTACCACTTCCCCTACCTCTACGACCTCGGCCTCTACAACCCCACGGCGCATTTCTTCGAGCACGCGGTGCTGTTCGTGACCGGCCTCCTCATGTGGTGGCCGGTGATCGCACCCTCGCAGGAGCTGCCGCAGCTCTCGGCGCCTGGCAAGATGCTCTATCTTTTCGTCGACGCGATCCTGATGACGCCCGTCTTCGCGATCGTACTCTTTGCGCCGAAGCCCCTCTACACGTTCTACCTCCACGTGCCGCGGCTCTTCGGCCTCTCGCCGCTCGCCGACCAGCAGCTTGGCGCGGTGGTCATGAAGCTCGCCGGGCTCGCGACCTATGGCACCGCCGCGGGTGTGGTATTCTTCGACTGGATCCGGGCGGAGATGCGCCGCGAGCGCGAGACCACCCTGACCGTCTATTCCTCGTCCTCTGCGGAGCCGGTGCGCGTCGTGCGCCAGCCCGGCCCCAGA
>JAKAPV010000018.1 GCA_021806845.1 Bacillota bacterium
CTCATCTTCGCGGGTGGCTTCGGCATCCTCTTCGACTCGCTCGACGTCGGCATTCTTTCCTTTGTCATGGCAGCCCTGATCCTGGCTTGGAAGCTGACTCCCGAGACGATCGGGATCGTCGGCAGCGTGAACCTCGTCGGAATGGCAATCGGTGCGGCCGTGGCTGGAACGCTCGCGGACCGCTTCGGACGCCGCACCATCTTCCTCGTCACACTGCTCATCTACAGCCTCGCGACCGGCATCGCGGGGCTGGCGACATCCGTCGTCTTCCTGATCGCGATGCGCTTTATCGTGGGCGTCGGCCTTGGCGGCGAACTGCCGGTGACCACGACCCTCGTGACGGAATTCCTGCCCCGGGGGCTGCGCGGGCGCGGCATCGTCTGGCTGGAGAGCTTCTGGGCTGTCGGGTGGATCGTCGCGGCGCTCGTCGCGTACCTGCTGATCCCGATCTACACATGGCGCATCGGCTTCTTCATCGGCGCACTGCCAGCACTCTACGCTCTGTACCTGCGGCGCGGCATCCCGGAGTCCCCCCGCTACCTCTGGCAGGCGGGAGATCGCGCAAAGGCGGCAGCCGTCGCAAGGGCCGCCCTCGGTGAGGAGGGCGTTGCGGAGCTCGCCTCAGCCCGGGCACATGCGGCCCCGCTGGGTGAACTGTTCGCGCCTGGACGGCGTCGCACCACCGTCGCACTCTGGGTCCTCTGGCTCGCGATGAACTTCGCCTATTACGGCATGTTCCTCTGGCTGCCGTCGGTGCTCGTAGAACGCGGCTTCACCCTCGTGCATTCCTTCGGCTACGTCCTGCTCGTGACCCTCGTGCAGCTGCCCGGCTATCTCTCCGCTGGCTGGCTGATCGAGCGCTGGGGGAGGAAGCCCGTGCTCCTTGTCTACCTCCTGCTGGCGGCCGTATCCGCCGCAGGCTTCGGGTTCGCCACGACGCAGGGCATGATCGTCCTCTTCGGCTGCCTGCTCGGCTTCTTCAACCTCGGGGCATGGGGCGTCACCTATGCGTATACGACCGAGCAGTATCCGACCCTCCTGCGCGGCGCGGGCAGCGGCTGGGCAATGGGCGTCGGAAGGGTGGGCGGCATCGTCGCACCTTTCCTCGTCGGGGCGCTCCTCACATCGCACACGCCCATCCTGACGATCTTCCTGCTGTTCGCGGCAGCGATGCTGGTCGCGCTGGTCGCATCGGCGCTGGTCGGCGCGGAGACGCGCGGAAAGAGCCTCGAAGAGATCACCGGCGAGAGCTGAAGCGAGAGGCCGCACCCCTTGGGGTGCGGCCTCTGTCGATGTCGGTCGTCAGTTGGTCGCGGTGCCCGGCGCCGGGGCTGGCTGGCCCTGCGGCGGCGGTCCCCAGCCCATGCCGCCATCGTGTCCGCCCGTGCGGGTTACGAACTGCTGCACGAACTGCTGCAGGTTCTGGAGCATGTTCTGCTCCTGCTGCTGCGTCATCCTGCCACTCTGCACGGCCTTTTGCAGATCGCTCTGGATCGCAGAGGTGATCGCGGCCTCAAGGCCTGCGATCGACTTGCCCTGCGTCGACGACGCGATGTCTGAGAGGGACTTGCCGCCTGCGAGGTCGCTGCGCAGCGCCTGTGGCGTCAGGCCGAGGTAGCTCGCGGCCGCCTCCATTGTCCCTCGCCCGCCCATCATCATGCGCGGTCCGTGCATGCCGCCGCCGAAGCCGAAGCCCAGGCGCATGCCCTTGCCGGCCTTGATCTGCGCGTCGATCCTCGTTGCCTGCGCCTGGGTCAGCTTGCCGGACTGCACCATCTTTTGCACCTGGTCGAGCTCCGTCGCCTGGAGCGCGCCCTGCAGTGTGCTCGTCGATATGCCGAGGTGGCTCGCCAGGTCGGCCACGAACGCCGCAACGGGCGAACTGCCGCTCGCCGAGTTGCCCGCGGCGAAGGCCGCCGCGCCGCCGCCGATCAGGAGAGGGACCGCAATCAGCGCCGCGATCCCGAGATGCTTTCGCTGCACCTTGGTACCCCTTTCTCGACCGGATCTCGTCCGATCTCGTCCCGAGTATCACCGCAGCGCCTTGGAACGCTCTTTGAAGCGTTTTAGATTCTCTAATCGCTTGTTTTTCCAAGCGGCCAGAAGACGCGTACTTCTGTTCCCTCGCCGACGGACGTCTTGAGTTCCGCGCGGCCGCCGCGCGACTCCGCGAGCACCCGCACGAGCGACAGGCCGAGCCCGAGTCCCTGGCTTTTCGGACCGCGGTAGAAGCGGTCGAACACGCGCGGCTCCGCCTCAGGAGCGATGCCTGCGCCGAAATCGCGCACCGTCGCGACGCCAAAGTCGTCCTCAGCGGCAGCGGAAAGTACGATGCGCGTTCCCTCGGGGTTGTGGCGCTCCGCATTGTCGACGAGCAGCGAGAGCACTTGATAAACCTCCTGCGGCGGCGCCGCGACCATCAGTTCGTCCGGTGCCTTGTCGAGCGCGTGCGGGCGCGCGGCGCGTCGCACCGCCGCGGCGAGATCCGCGGATGCAAGGCCCCCCTCGCTGTCTTGCGCGAGGCGAGCCGCCATGCGCGCCGCTTCCCGCCGCGCCAGCTGCGCCGCCTCCGCGGCGTCTTCCTTGCCGAGCTGGCCGCCTTCCATCAGTTCGAGCGCCCCGAGAACCGTCGAGAGCGGCGTGCGCAGATCGTGCAAAGTGCCCTCGCGCAATGCCCGCTCACGCGCCTCTGCGGCCTCCATCTGCTGGAACGTCGACCGGAGGGTCGAGAGCATCCGGGAGAGCGCCGTGGCAAGTTCATGGATTTCGACGATGCCCGAATCGAGAGGCAACTGTTCCTCCAGGTCGCCGGTGGCGGCGATCCGGCCGGCAGTGTCGGCAAGCTGCGTGAGGGGGCGGGCAATGCGGCGCGCGAGCCGCCACGCGACGAAGAGCGCCAGCGCCAGCGCCAGGATCGTCAGCACGATGAGCGCATCTTCCAGGATGCGCACAGGCGCTGTCACCGGCGCGAGCGAAGTGCTCGCGTAAAACAGCTGGCCGTTTGGCAGCGGAACGCCGAAGCCGAGCGTTCCGCCGGACGTACTGAAGTCGACGGGGGGCGGCGTCCTCGGCGCGGATCCAGTCTGTCCGATGATGGCGCCGGACGGCGAGTATATCGCCACCGCCATCTGCATGGGCAGCCGCGGCGTCAGGCCGCCGCGCTGAATGTAGAAGGTCGCGGCCCGCGCCGTCGCGTCGGCGAGCCGCGCCTCCAGGTTGTGCAGCAGCATGTAGCGCAAAAAGATGACGGAGCCGATGCCCGCGAGTAGCAGCGCGACACCGACCACCGCCGCGATCGCGAGGCCGAGCGTGCGGTTAAGCCTGTGCATCTTCCGCCTCCGCCGCACGCAGCGTGTAGCCGAACCCCCGAACCGTGTGGATGAGGCGCGGGCCGTACGCTTCGAGCTTGCGGCGCAGGTAGCTGATGTAGACGTCCAAGACGCCGTCGGACACCTCAGCGTCATAGCCCCAGACGCGGTCGAGAATCTGCTCGCGCGTCACGACCCGGCCCTGGTTGCGCAAAAAGTAGCAGAGGAGGTCGTACTCGCGCCGGGTGAGATCGAGGGGATGTCCGCCGCGCAGGGCCTGCTGGCGCTCGAGGTGCACCTCGACGTCGGCGAACGAGAGCACCGGCAGCGCCTCGCTGCCCGGCCGCCGCGCTACGGCGCGCAGGCGTGCGACCAGCTCCTCGAAGGCAAAGGGCTTGGGGATGTAATCGTCCGCTCCGAGCTCGAAGCCGTGCACGCGGTCGGCGACGTCGCTGCGCGCGGTCAGCATGACGACCATCAGCCCGCGATCCTTGAGGCGCGGGCAGAGCGCGAAGCCGGACCCGTCCGGCAGATTGACGTCCACGAGCGCGAGCTGAAACGTGCCGCGCTCTGCTGCCGCGACGGCGTCCGCGACGGTCGTCACCACGTCGACGTCGAACCCCTCGGCGCCGAGGCCGAGCCGCAGCGTCGCACCGAGCGACGGATCGTCTTCGACTACCAGCACCCGCACGCTTTGCACCGCCTCCAGTACAATCCTTTCCTCACCGCAGGTTCCGTAAATCGCCCCGCACCTCCTGCAGTCGCCGGCAGGGACGCAAAGCGCAGGTGTTCTCTGCGCACCGCCGAACCCCCGCAACGGGAGGAGGATGCGGTACGCGGCCAGGGCTCTTGGTCATCGACGCGCAGCAGGAATACTTCCGTCCGCACGGGCGTTGGGTGGTGACCGGCGGGGAGGAGGCGCTCTCGCAGATCGAGACGCTGCTCTCGACGTTTCGCTCACAGAGGTGGCCTGTCTATTTCATCGCGCACGAATCGCTCGATCCGCAAAGTCCGGTGTTTCGCCGCGGCTCCGAAGGTCAGAAACTCCATCCCGCGCTTTCTCTTCAGCCAGGCGAGGAACTCATCGTGAAACACTTTCCGGGTTCCTTCACGCAGACGCCGCTCGATGCCTATTTGCGGCGCGCGGGTGTCGATACCGTCGTCGTCACCGGCTTTATGACGCACCTTTGCTGCGATACGACGACCCGGCAAGCCGAAGAGCGGGGGCTTCGCCCCATTTTCGTTTCCGATGCGACGGCGACGCGGGACCGGCCGTTGTTTAGCGCCATCGTGCCGGCCGCAGACATCCAGCGGGCGACATGCGCCGCGATGGGCGACTTCGCCGAGGTCCTGCCGACGGAGGAGGTGCTTTTGCGCCTCAGCGCGAGCGACTAGCGCCTTGCTGCGGCTCGCACGGAGCGGGCGGGCTGCAGCTCCCAGACGCCGCGCCCGTAGGTGGCCGCGTAGATGATGCCGTGCGAGGGCGTGAGGCCCGTCACCTCGACATTCGGCAATCCCCGCCCGAGCTTGCTCCAGCGGGCGGTCCCGGCGGGGCTGTAGTAGATGCCGCGGCCCGTCGCGGCGTAGAGGCCGCTAGAGCCGAACAGGACGTCGTTGACGGCATAGTTCGGCAGCGTGTTCGCGATATTGACCCAGGCCGGCCAGCTCGTGTTGCTGGCCGGCGTCTCCATGACAAACGGGCAGTCGGGCAGTGATTGCGGGTAGGAGTAGGCGAGGGAGACGAACGCCCGATAGGGATCCTCCGGGGACACCGAGATCCCGGTGACGTAGAGATCCGGCTGTGCCCCCGGCCCCGGCGGGCAGCCGGTCTGCCAGTCCAGCGGGCCGATATCGCGCCAGGTCCTGCCGCCGTTTTGCGACATCTCGACGAGCCCGTCGCTCCAGCCGGCATAGACCACCTCAGGGTTGGACGGCGCGACGGCGATCGCCGATAGCGGGCCCGATCCCCTGCGCACGCGCGTGATGCGCACAAAGCGCGTCCCGCCGCTCGTCGACGACCAGAGATTTCCCGCGCCGACCAGCACGTCGCCCGGCGCGAGCCGGTCGAACGCCATCGGCCCCGCGTCGTTCCCCGGCACCTTGGGCGAGGACCAGTCGGCGCCGAGGTCGGTGGATCGCTGCAGCTGGCCATCCACCTCGCTCAGCAGAGTGGGGTTCTTGCCCGGCAGGATGAGATTATAATTGCCATCGCCATCGATGAGGGCCGTCCACTGGCCGGTGGCCGGACGGTAGAGGGCGGTGCCGTTGTCCTGCATGCCGGCAACCAGCAGCTTGCCGCTTGTCGAGACGGAGACGCCCTGATAGATCTGGCTGATCGAGAGGTTTGTGTTTAGGTCGTGCATGTGACCGCGGGGACCGAGGGCATAGACCCCCCCGTCGTTGCCGATGTAGAGAGTGCCGCTTGCGAACACGAGCGCATGCTGGTCCGTGTGCAGTGAGTAGCTGCTCGTGAGGTTTGTCCAGGTGGCGCCGCCGTTGCGAGTGGACAGCAGCTTGACTCCGCCCGCGAAGAGGACGTTCGGATTGGTCGGGGAAACGGCGAGCACGTTGTCGTAGTCGCCTTGCGCCGCGATCGGCTTGCCAGGCTCACGGAAATAGTCCGGCACCTTGAGTTTCGTCCAGTTCGCCCCGCCGTCGCGGGTGACGTACAGCCCGAGCAGGCAGTCCTGGCAGCGTGAGCGCAGGCCGGCGTACGCGGTGTAGATGGTGGAGGGGTCCGATGGCGCGACGGCGATGGCGATGCGGCCGATGAGCGCGTGCCGTCCCGGCAGGCCGCCGCTCAGGCGCTGCCAGGTGCGCCCGCCGTTCAGGGAGCGCTCGATGCCGACGCCTTCGACGCCGGCGAGCAGAGCCTGCGGGCGGCCGGGCGCCAGCACGAGATCGGTCGTGGGGTCCCGCAGCACTTTGTGCCAGTGCGCGCCGCCGTCGTTTGAGCGCATGACGCCGAGATCCCCTGCCGCATAGACGCGGCTGGGGTTTTGCGGGTCGACGACGATGCTCGACAGGTAGTGCCCGAAGAACGTCTTGCGGCCGAGCAGCGTCCAGCTGCGCCCTGCGTTCGCTGACTTGAGGACGCCCATGCTGTAGAAGCAGTCGCCGCAGTCGTCGTTCTCGCCGGTCGCGGCGTAGATCACTTTGGGGTTTGCCGGGTCGAGCGCGAGGGCGCCGATCGCGAGATCGGGCTGGCGGTCCGTGAGGGGGCGCCATGTCTTGCCGCCGCTACTGGAGGCCCAGACGCCGCCGCTCGCCGATCCCGCGTAGATGGTGCCGCCCGGAGCGATGGCGAGGCTTGTGACGCGGCCGCTTTCGTTGCCGGCGTACGGGTCGTTCAAGATCGGTGCGGGCCCGATCGGTTGCCACGCGCCAGAGACGGCGAGCGGCAGCGCGGACCCAGAGGGAAGTCCGAACGCGGCAAGAAATATCGCCGCGAGAATGAGCAGGCCCAGTGCCAGGGCCGGCAGCAGGCGTGACCGGTGCAGAGGACCGCTCCTTCCGTCAGATGCGTTCTGAGGACGCCATTCTCTCCACGCTGGCTCCCTTCCTGCGGGGCGTTTTGGGGCGCCAGGGGACTCTTGGCAAACTCTGCTGATGTTCTCAGGGACCCATCAGCCTTCTTTGGGCCGTCTCCCAACTCTGCCGTCTACCTTTTGGACATCCGGTTCAGAAGGGGAGATTGAGTTGCGCAAAGTGATCACAGGCATCCTGGCTTCCGTGCTCGTGTCCGCAGGCGTCGTGCCGGCGGCGGCCTCAGCGGCGTCGCTGCCCGCCTCGCAGAAGGCCCGCCACATCAGGCTCCTCGGGAACCTCGGGGACCTCGGGCACGTCTGGGTCGTCCGGCACTTCCAGCAGCCAAGGTTCGTCCGGGCAGCAGTGACGCAAGTGCCCCGTGAAGGTGGCGCCCCCGCGAGTGCAGAAGGCACGCGCGGGGGTGTCGTGATTGGAGCTGCGAGACTGGGCGGAGAGAGCCGGCGCGGAAGATGCTCGCGATCCCCTGGCCGCGCTGCGCACCGAATTCTACCTGCCGGAAGGCAGAATCTACCTCGACGGCAACTCGCTCGGGCTATTGTCGCGGCCCGCTGAGACCGCACTATTGCATGCGCTTGCGGAGTGGAGGGAACTCGGCGTTGGTGGCTGGGGCAGCGGCGAGCCTGCCTGGTTCCACCTCGCGGAACGCCTCGGCGCGCTGCAGGCGCCGCTCGTTGGCGCGGAGCCGGAGGAAGTCGTGGTCACGGCGTCGACGACGCTCAACCTGCACCAGCTGCTCGCAACCTTCTACCGTCCCTCCGGTGCGCGCCGCGCGCTGCTCTGCGATCCCTTGAACTTTCCGAGCGACCGCTACGCCATCGAGAGCCATCTGAGCCTGCGGGGAGAGGACAGGTCGCTGATGCGGGAGGTTCAGACCCGCGATGGGCGCACGCTCTCCGCGGAGGACATCTCGCAGGCCCTGGAGGGTGGCGTGCAGCTTGCGATCCTGCCCGCCGTGCTCTACCGCAGCGGCCAACTGCTCGACGTTGGTGCGATCACGCGGGAGGCCCATGCGCGCGGCGTGCTCATCGGCTGGGACCTCTCCCACGCCGCCGGCGCAGTGCCGCTGCATCTGCACGACGACGGGGCGGACTTCGCGTTCTGGTGCAACTACAAGTACCTGGACGGCGGACCCGGCGCCGCCGCGTCCCTCTTTGTGCACCGCCGCCACTTCGGGCGCCGGCCGGCTCTATGGGGCTGGTTCGGCAACCGCAAGGACCGCCAGTTCGATATGCTGCCGGAGTTCGAGGGGGCAGAGGGCGCGGGCGGCTACCAGACAGGCACGCCCCACATCCTCTCGATGGCACCGCTCCTCGGGGCGCTCTCGCTGCTCGGGCGGGCTGGCATCGATGCAATGCGCGAGAAGTCGCTGCGGCAGACGCAGCTGCTCATCGAGATGAGCGACGACCTCCTCGCGCCGCTCGGCTTCCGGGTAGGCACGCCCAGAGCGCCCGCGCAGCGCGGCGGGCACGTCGCGCTCGAGCATCCGGAGGCGACGCGGATCGCACGCGCCCTCAAGGCGTGCGGCGTCGTGCCGGACTACCGCCCGCCAGACGTCGTGCGCCTGGGACCGAATCCGCTCTACACCTCGTTCGCGGAGATCGCGCAGGCGGTCTCCATCCTGCAGGAAATCGTCGCTTCCGGTTTGCACCTGCGCCAGGACGCGTCGCGGGAGGAGATCGCCTGAAATAGGGAGGCCGGCCTGTGCAGGCCGGCCTCCGGAGACTTCGGGCATATTGCGCCGCAGTCTGCCCTAAGTCCCGTGCGCGCTACTTGGGGGCGTACTTGGCGAAGGCGGCCAGGTGGCTCCAGAAAGCTCCGTAGCCCATGTAGCAGAAGATGACGGCTCCGACGATCAGAACGAGGGCTGCGACGATGGCGATGGCGCGCTGGTTCTTGTAGGCGATCGCCGGCAGGTTGAGCATGCCGCCAAGGCCGGCCAGGATGTAGCCGGTGCCCGAAAGGGCTGGCTCGTTGGTCATGCCCATGTTGATCATGCGCAGGCCGACGATGATCGGCACGAGGCCCGCGAAGAAGCCTACGATCGAGGGCCCGAGGATGTCTTGCTTCATCAGCAGCAGGATGCCGGTGACGCTGTAGACGCTGGCAAACAGCAGAGCGGGCTCGCCGAAGGCGATGTTGTAGCTGCTCGGCAGGATCCAGTTCAGATCGATGTTGAGCGCGAGGAAGAAGAGCACGAGGCCGATGGTCAGGAAGCCGCCGCCCCACGTCTGGCGCCTGCTCTCGTCCGGCTGGAAGTAGAGGTAGAAGGCGAGAAGCGCGAGGCCGATCCCGACGGACACCAGCATGACGGCAAGGTAGTCGATCATACCCACGTAGCCTCCCCGTTTGGCAGACTCGCGTGCCGCGGCGCGGGCGCGTCTTGTGTTCTGGACGTGCCCAGAACCTTCTGCCGCATCCAATATCGCGCGGCACAGATTGTGAAGATACGAGCAAGCAGGCCCAAGATCGGCGGTGCGTTCGGGTCTCTGGCGGTGGGTCCGATCGACGCCCTCTCGCCATTGGTTCTCGCCGGTTTGCCCTCGGCCGCGGTCCGACGGACGGCCGCTTGTGTCTATGCATCGGCCATTTGCGCATCCGACCGGTTGGCGCACGCCGGGAAGGCGCCGCAAACGGCGCAGGGGCGGGCTCTTGCGCAAATCTGCGGGGTGGCGCGACCTCCTTGCCATGCGGTATATGGGACTGGGTCAAGTTTGGCCGTATCGCGCCAAATTTCTGACCTGTATTCGCGGCAGGCCCTCGCGCCACTCTCGGCGCGAGGCGGGCGGACCATGCCGGCGAGGCGTTCGGCGCCTGTGCCGGTCAAGTGGCAGGAGTTGCTTCGCATAGACAGGAATCAGCGCTTTGGGGGTGGCTGCAACATGTCTTCTCGGCGCACTTTGAAGTTTGCGGCGGCGGTAACGCTCGGTCTCGCGCTCGCCGGCTGCGGCGCACAGGTGGCCGCCACGAAGGCGGACAAGCCTCCGGCGCACAAGCATAAGGCGACCGCACATGGATCGTCGTCCACCCCGTCCTCGCCTTCGGGCGGTACGAATGCGAGCGGCTCCGGCAGCGGCACGCAGGCAACCGTGACGACCGTAGCGCCGTCCGGTGTCAGCCTGAGCTACAGCATCGCCCCGCCGGGACAGACGTCTGGCGGCGCGATGGCCATGCTCTCCGTAGCGAACGTACCCTCGGGCTGGATCCTCGAGACGCTGCAGGCGTGGTCCGCCGCCGGCGAGATGGCATCCGAGACCCCCTCGCAGGCCATGACGAGCGTGTTCGGCCAGCCGCAGGGGGGCTTCTCGATGGGTTCCGACGGGCAGGTCATCAGCTACTTCTTCCCGAACCCGCCCGGCAAGTGGGCGAACACCACGGTGCACTTCACACTGGTCTTCCAGACGTCTGCGGGCACATCGCAGTCGGTGTCGACCGGAGACTTCGCGTTTCCAGCCGAGTAGCCGGAGCGATCGAGGGATCATTCACCAGATGAGCGCCGAACAATCGCCTACGCCCGTGTGTCCAGTCATGACCAGAAGGACGATCTGGAACGGCAGAAGCAGGTCTTGGAGTTGTACTGCGCCCGCCAGGGCTGGACATTCGAGATCGTGTCGGACCTCGGATCGGGCATGAACTACCAGAAAAAGGGCCTCAAGCACCTGCTGGGCGAAATCCTCAAGGGACACGTCGGGCGGCTGGTGATCACCCACCAGGATAGACTCTTGCGGTTCGGCGCCGAACTGGTCTTTGCGATCCGCGAAGCCAAGGAGGTCGAGGTCGTCATCCTCAACCAGGGTGAGGACACGACGTTCGAAGAGGATCTTGCGACGGACGTTCGGGAGATCATCACGGTGTTCTCCGCCCGGCTCTACGGCAGCCGATCACGCAAGAACCAGAAACTTATCGAGGGGGTAAAGAGAGCGGTAGAGGAGATGGAATGATGCTGATGGCGCACAAGATCGCGCTTGATCCCAACAACAAGCAGGCGACGCACTTCGCCCGGGCGGCGGGGACGGCGCGCTTCGCGTATAACTGGGCGCTCGCCGAGTGGGATCGTCAGTATGCGGCGCACCGGGAGGATCCATTCCTTCCGGCTCCTACCGAAGCGGCCCTGCGCCGCCAGCTCAACGCCATCAAGCGCACGGAGTTCCCTTGGATGCTGGAGGTGACGAAGAACGCTCCGCAAATGGCGATAATGCAACTCGGGCAGGCCTTTCGGAACTTCTTCGCCGACCGGGCAAAGCACCCCACCTTTCGCAGGAGGGGCGTCCACGACAGGTTCACCCTGACGAACGACCAGTTCCGCGTGGCCGGACGCCGCATCCATATCCCGCATCTCGGCTGGGTACGGATGCGCGAAGCACTGCGCTTTTCCGGGGCGATCATGTCGGCCACGATCTCCCGTACGGCGGATCGTTGGTTCGTCTCGATCACGGTGGAGACCGACGACCCGCCCAGGCGTCCAGTGGAGCATGAAGGTGCGGTCGGCGTCGACCTCGGCGTGCTCGCCCTGGCCACCCTGTCGACAGGAGAGCGCGTCCCTGGACCCAAGGCACATAAGCAGCAACTGGGACGGCTGCGCCGCCTGAGTCGGAGTCTCAGTCGCAAGCAGAAGGGCTCGAAGAACCGCGCCAAAGTGAAAGCCAAGCTCGCGCGACTTCACGCCCGGATCGCCGACATCCGGCTGGACTCCCTGCACCAACTCACGTCGGATCTCACCCGCCGCTTCGACGTCATCGGCATCGAGGACCTGAACGTGCGGGGCATGGTGCGCAACCGCCATCTCTCCCGTTCCATTGCCGACATGGGCTTTCATGAGTTCCGTCGGCAGCTGGAGTACAAAGCCGAAAGGCGCGGCGCCGCAGTCGTGGCAGCCGACCGCTTCTTCCCGAGCAGTAAGCTCTGCTCGGCCTGCGGCGTCATCCAGGATGAGATGCCTCTGTCGCTGCGCATCTGGACCTGTCCGGCGTGCAACACCACACACGACCGGGACCTAAACGCCGCGATCAATCTGGCCCGACACGCCGTGAGTTCCACGGTGTCTGCCTGTGGAGGGGAAGGCTCTGGCAGCGGCCACTTGGCCCCTGTGAAACCAGCCCCTGCGAAGCAGGAAGTTAGCGCTAAAGCTACCCTTGCGTAGTTTTGGGTAGGTCTAACGGAACGGAACCATTTCTTCACGATCGCCCTACTCTGGTACGTGCTGACGCGGACCGGATCGCGGCTTGACGTGTCGCTCACGGAGCTGATGCAGGCCCTGCCCGGCATCGCGGCGCTCATTTCGATCCCGGTGCTGCTCGCCGGCTGCTGGCTCTTTGCACTCTGCGCGGCCGCCGCCTTCCTGTTGCCGGCCGACGACGACATCGCGGCCGTCGGCGCCTGATGCTCAGGCGATGACGCGAACCCCCGTGAAGACGCCAAACCCGATCACGAGGGCGACCGCGAGCCAGACGGTGAGGCGGTACGCGCCGCGCATGCGCAGGCTGCGGGGCAGGGCGCGCGCTTCCAGCGCCACGAGGAACCCGAGCACGATCGGCAGGAGGATCGCGTTCATCACCTCGACGTCGAGCGTCAGGCGCACGAGGGGCAAGCCGGTCAGCACCACACACGCTCCGATCGCAAGCGCCCCGGCGTAGACGAGATAGAAGATCCTCGCCTCGGCGGGGCGGTGGTTCAGGCTGTGCGGCGCCGCCAGGACCTCCCCGACGCCGAAGGCGGCGGCGAGAGACACGACGAGCGCGGCCACCAGCGACGCCCCGAGGATGCCGAGTCCGAAGGCGAGCCGCGCGCCGATGTAGCCGAGAAACGGCTCAAGCGCACGCGAGATGTCCGGGATCCCGCGCAGGCTCTGGGCGCCCGGGGCGCTGCCGATCGTCGCTGCGACGGCGACGATCACGGCGATCATCACGATCTGGGTGGCGACTGCGCCGAGCAGCGTGTCGATGCGTGCACCGCGCAGGTCTTGCGTCCTCAGGCCCTTGTCGATCACCGCGCCCTGCTGGTAGAAGACCATCCACGGCATGATCACCGCGCCGACGTTCGCGGCGAGGAGGAAGAGATACCCGCCGTCGTGCAGCGGCATGTGCGCGAGGCCCGCCAGCATCTGTCCCGAATTCGGGTGCGCGAGAAACGCCGCGGGGAGGAAGAAAAGCTCAAACAGGCCGAGCGCGATGCCCACCCGCTCGACCTTGCGATAACTGCCGGTAAGTCCGAGTCCGATCAGCAGGATCGCTGCCGCGACAACGGCGAGCGGGGCTGACACGCCGAACAGCTGCGCGACGCCCGCGATGCCCACAAATTCCGTGATGATTGCGCCGAGCGATGCGAGAAAGAGCGTGCCGACCGAGAGGACTGCCCAGGCTCCGCCAAAGGTTTCACGGATGAGTTCCCCGTGCCCCTTGCCCGTCACGGTGCCCAGGCGTACCGTCATCTCCTGCACGAAGTAGAGCACGGGTATGAGCAAGAGCTGTGGCAGCACCATGCTGTAGCCCCACTGGGCGCCCGACTGCGCCGCAGTGACAATGCTGCCGGCGTCGGTGTCGGCCAGCATGACCATGAGGCCCGGTCCCAGCACTGCCGCCCAGCGGGCAATCCGCCGCCATGCCGCAGGCCGCACCGGCGTCAACTCCCAATCCACCGCGTCTCCCCCAGCGCGTTTTGCGAAAGCTTGCCCGATCTGCGGCCAGAGCACTCCTGCCTGCCGCAAAGGACACCACTATGCTGGGAATTCGGGATTCGGACGACAATGGCCAATCGGTCCTAGCGGCGGCGGCAAATGGGAAGTACGCACAGCTATGAGCATCGTGCCTGGCGGTCTTGCCGCCGGCGGGGCCCGGAAGCACAGCCGCCGCATCTACGGCCGCCATGAGCGCCCAGACGAGGGGAAAGTGTCGCGGATTTCCGGTGGCAAAGAACGTTCGGCGGTGCTCGCGTTATCCGCCGGATGCCGCGCGCTGCTCTGGAATGCCCTCCCGCATCAGGCGACGCAGCGCTTGCAGGATCTCTTCCGGCGAAGGCGGACAGCCTGGGATCGCCAGATCCGGGGTGAGCCAGGATCTGCCACCCACCGCATAGCCGCCCTCGTGCACATGACCGGAGACTGCACAGTCTCCGAGCGCCACGACAAGGCACGGTTCACCGACCGCCTCGCGCGTGCGTGCCAAGGCGGCCGCCATCTGTGTTGTACCCGGCCCGGTCACGATCACCCCGTCGGCGTGCCGCGGACTCGCGATCACGTCGATCCCGCTGTGCTGCGCATCGTAGTCCGGGCTGAACAGCATCGCGAGCTCCGATTCGCAAGCGTTGCAGCTGCCGCAGTCCACGTGGCGCAGCGCCAATGAACGGCCGATCAGCCTGGCGACTCGTTCCATCTGCATGTCCCCTTCGCCTATCGATCGCAGCAGGCGTAGCAAAGTTCGAAGCTCTTGTTGATCAACGGGAAGTCCCCGATGGGGTTGTCCGCGGACGCCACCATGATGAGGGGCCAGTTGGCGAAGGAGGCGGACCGCAGGTGCATCCGCTCTATCCGGCCGCTCGAGAGCCGGAGGAACTGCGTCTCCGCGCCGCGCGGCGATTCGACGATGGCGGCCGCCGCCCCCGAGATGTCCGCGGGGAGCGGGTCCTGCCGGCTCCCCTCTGCGCCTGTCTGCAGCAGGGCAAGAACGAGGGAGAAGGACTCGGCGAGCTCGAGCCGCCGGATCTCCGCTCGCGCAAAGGCATCGCCGGCTGCCTTTGTCTGCGCCGAGAGCCGCAGTGAGCGGTAGGCCCCGTAGGGACGATCCGAACGCACGTCCGCAGCGATCCCGCTGGCGCGCGCAACGGGCCCGACCGCACCCAGCGAACGGGCGGCATCCTTTGCCACCCGGCCGGTCCCGCTCAGCCGGTCGCGGAAGCCTGCGTTGGCGAACAGCCGCTCCGCCCAGGCGGCGCTGTCGTCGCGGAGTGAGGCAAGCCCCTTCACCAGTGCCGGGAGATCGCTTGGCTGGCGCACCTGTCCGGGGCGGATCGCGCCGAACAGGTAGCGGTGACCGAACGCCGCCCCCTGCAGCCGCAAGGCACGCTCCTTGAGGCGCATCCCCTGCTGCGCGAGGATGGACAGCGCCACGCCCGTCGCGAGCTGGCCGAGGTCGTTCAGGTGGTTGTAGATCCGTTCCAGCTCGAGGATCGCTGCGCGCAAGGCGAGTGTGGTGGTCGCCACCTCCATGCCGGCGATCGCCTCGACTGCCTGCGAGAAGGCCTCCTGATGCGTGGCGCTGCAACTGCCGCAGGTGCGCTCGACGATGCGCAGGGCGTCTTCGATGCTCCGGCCGGCCAGATTCGCCTCGATGCCGCGATGGTTCCAGAAGAGCCGCGCGTCGAGCTGCAGGATCGTCTCGCCGACGGTCGTGAAGAGGAAGTGGCCGGATTCGATGATCCCGGCGTGCACGGGCCCGACGGGCACCTCGACGAGACCGTGCTGGCGCAGGCTGTGGGGACGCCACGGCTCTCGGACCGCACGGGCCTGCCGCGGCGCAAGCGGGGGCGGACCCTGGTATTCGTCCGGCAGGAGAAGCGGTCTCGGGTCGGGATGGCCGGTGAAGCGCACGCCGTACATGTCCTGGATCTCCCGCTCGTCCCAGTGCAGCGCCGGCAGGTGCTCGACGAGCGACTCCACTTCGTGCACGCCGCCGAGCGGTGCGCGCACCGCCAGTAGTCCGCCGTCCGGCTGCGTGAACAGGTAGATCAGATCGATGCCGTTCATACCCTGCTCCGCGAAACACATGTGAAAGGCGTGCCCCTCGGCGAGCAGCGAACGGACGGCGCCCGCGCGGTCGGCGACCGACACTGTCCGCCATGTGATCCCGTTCAGCGCCGTCACCTCCCCGCCGCGAGCAGCGCTAGGCTGCGGTACAGGATCGTGGGCAAAAGCCACCCGAGCGGTACGGCCAGGGAAAGGGCGAGGACCGCGCCAGACCAGCTGCGCCCCGGCGCGGACCTTGCGCGCACCGGCCGCTTGGCCCCGAGCCCCGACGCCACCACGTAGTGCGCGAGGCCGACGAAGATGGCTCCGAGCGCGAGCAGCAGGACCCAGCCGAGGAGCGCCGACTTCGAAAAGAGCCCGATCAGGATGGCGAGTTCGGAGGGGAACATGGGAAGCGGCGGCAGACCGGCCAAGGTCAGCATGCCGAGCAGCAGGAGCCAGCCGAGCCGCGGCTGCGCTGCGAGCAGGCCGGGGAAGCGCGGCAGCTTCTTGCTGCCGAAGGTCTGCAGGATGTCGCCCGCCACGAAGAAGAGCCCCGACTTGATCAGCGCGTGGATGGCGATCTGTGCGAGGGCGCCGGCGACCGCGAGCGGGCTTCCGATGCCCAGGCCGATGGCGATGAGACCCATCTGCTCCACGCTGGAGTAGGCGAGCAGACGTTTGATGTCGAGCTGCACAAGGAGAAAGGGCGTGGCGACGACCACGCTCAGCAGCCCGAAGGCGAGCAGCAGATCGTTGCCGAAGCCAGGCCCTGCGGCTGGCGCCAACGCGAGCTCCGTGCGCCAGAGCACGACCAGCGCGAGTGAGAGGAGGACGCCGGAGAGGAGACCGCTCACCGGTGCGGGCGCCTCGCTGTGCGCATCCGGCAGCCAGGTGTGGAGCGGGGCGAAGCCGACCTTCGTACCGAGGCCCACCGTGAGCAGGATCAGGGCGACTCGGACGGTGCCAGGCAGGAGCGCCCGCGCATGTGCGTGCAGTGTGCGAAAATCGAGCCCCGAGAGGGCGGCATCGCCGGCATGCGCGTTCAAACCGTAGATCATGAGCAGGCCGAGCAGCGCCACCAGCAGTCCGAGAGAGCAGAGGATGACGTATTTCCACGCCGCTTCAACGGCCGCACGCTGCCCGGAGATGGCGACGAGCACCGCCGACGTGATCGTGGTGAGCTCGATCCCAAGCCAGGAGATGCCGAGGTTGCGGCTGAGCGCGACGAGCAGCAGAGACCACCAGAAGGCCGTGAGCCACAGCAGGTAGAAGCGCTGCTGCCGCTCACTCTTGAGCCCGTGCAACGGACCGCGCGAGGCGAGCAGCGTCAGGCCTCCGACGAGTGCCACGAGCGGCACGAGCAGCCGGCCGAGCGGGTCAAGGGCTGGGGAGGAGACCGCCGCAAGGGTCGCGATGCCGAACACCGCGACCGCGATCACGGCATGGCCCCACCAGCGCTCCTGCCGGAGCACGCCCAGCCCGTCGAGCAGGGGTCCGAGCCAAGGTGCCGCAAGGAGTAGCCAGATGTAAGTCATCTTCAGCCTCGCAGTTCATTCAGTTGGTCAGCGTCCACGTGGCCCCAGGCAGTTTGGACGTGGCCCGTAAGCCACGCGAGCAGCAAGAGGGCGAGCAGGAGGTCGAGCAGGACACCGAGGTCGAGCAGCAGCGGCAGGCCGTGCGCAAGCGCTGCGCCCGCGGCGTAGAGTCCATTTTCGGTTAGCGCGAGTCCAAGCATCTGGCTCGGCAGCAGACGCCGGGTAGCGACGACGAGCAGACCCAGCATCGTGGCGACCAGCGCCGCCGAGGCGAGGCTGCTCGCGGTCGCGCCGAAAGCCGCTGGGGCGATGTGGTGGCTCAGCAGTCGGCCCGCGAGCAGCACGCCGACGACGCCGAGGTAGGTCCACGGGGTTACCTGCTCGGCCAGCGAGAACGCCGATGCGCGGCCCGTCGTGCGATGCAGGAGCCAGGGCACCGCGATGACCTTCGCGAGGAGCACGAGGACGGCGGTCAGGATACCTGCGGGATTCGGATTGAAGACCAGCGCGACCGCGGCGAGCAGGAGGCCCTGCAATGCCAGCACGAACACGCTTGGGAGCATGCGCCGCAAGAGCACGGGGAGAATCGCCGTGACCACCAGGAGGTCCGACAGCTCGGTTGTCCAGGTCAACTCAATGCACCCCCGCAGCCTGCAGCGCCAGTGCGGACAGGGATAGGGCCAACGAAGTCGCGAGGTAGACGGGAACCCTGAGGTATCGCATCTTGGCCGTCAGCGATTCGGCGACGCCGAGCGCGGCCAGCACGAGCAGCCACTTGGCGGCGGTCGCAAGTAGCCCGAGCGGGCCGGCAAGCCCCCAGGGGAACACGAGCACCGCCACGAGCGCGACGAGGAAGATCTGCTTCAGCCACGCTCCCCAGAAGATCAGGGCCAAGGGGGGCCCAGCATACTCCAGCACCATCGCCTCGTGGATCATGGTCAGTTCGAGGTGCGTATCGGGATTGTCCACCGGCAGACGGCCCGTCTCCGCCACGAGCACGAGGAACACCGCAGCGAGCGTCGTGAGTCGCACCACGCTGAAGACGCCCATGCTCAAAGACGCCTGCACCAAGGCAGGCCAAGCTGTGCTGCCGGCGATGACCGTCCAGGGGAGCAGGCTTGCGAGGAGCACCGGCTCCACCAGAGCGCCGACGGTCATCTCGCGGCTGCTGCCGAGGCCAGCGAAGGGTGTTCCAGTGTCGAGCGCGCCCAGACCCAGTGCGAAGCGCCCGAGCGCAAGGGCGAAGAGCGGCAGAAGGATCTCCGCCCCCCCGCCTGCCGAGAGGAGGGGCAGGGAGGCGGCTGCGATTGCGATCGCGGCAAGCTGCACGAAGGGCGCCGCACGCATCACGGCGGTCGAGTTCTGCGGCCAGACCGCCTGGCGGCGAAGCAGCTTCAGGGCGACATTGTACGGCTGCCAGGGCAGGGGGCCCCTGCGCCCCTGCAGGCGGGCCTTCACCGACTGGACGATTCCCTGGGCGAGCGGCGCGAGGGCCAGAAGAAGGACAACCTGGAGCACGGAAGCCATCACCAATCCCCCTCGCTTCAGCGGCCGACGGTGAACAGCAAAGCGAGCAGCGTGATGAGCAAGTACCCGATGTACTGGCGCAAAGAACCGGACTGCAGACGGCGCAGGAATCTCGCCGACCGCAACGCTCCGCGCTGCACAGGGAGGTAGAGGTGCTGGTCGATGACATGGCGGACCGCACTTTCGTAGCGGACGTCGGCCGGCAGGTAGGGAAGCGTCGTCTCCACGCGCACCAGCGACCGCTGGGCCTGGTAGAACGCCGCAAAGATCTGGCGGATCGACTTGCTGAACGAGGTGGCGGTGTACGCGTTTGCAGCGGTCACTTCACCGCCGCACGCCCACGGTGGACGGACGGCGTTGGGATAGGCACCGCGCCGCAGGGCGTACATCAGTACGAGGGCCGCGGCTGCCGCGCCGAGCAGAAGGTAGAGCGGCCAGTCTGGACGGGTCCAGGGGGCCGACAGCGCAAGGATGGGGAGTGGCCGGTAACGGTGGACCGCGCCGAGCGCCGCAGCGATGCGCATGCCGAGGGATGCGAGGCCGCCCGGGATCAGCCCGAGCGCGAGCGAAAGCGCTGCGAGCCCCAAGGGACCCGCCAGCATGGGCCATCTCGCCTCGCGGATGGCGCCAGGCGTGCGCCGCGGACCGAGGAAGCCGACGCCGCCGGCCTTTACGAAGCACGCACCGGCAAGCCCACTCGTCAGAGCGAGACCGAGCGCGCCCAGCACGGCCGTGGCCAGCACCGCCGGAGCGGCGCCATGCGCGAGGCGCAGCAACGCCTGCAGCGTCATCCATTCACTCGCAAAGCCGTTGAAGGGCGGCAACCCGACGATCGCCATGGCGAGCACGAGGAACGCACCAGTCGTCCATGGCATCAGTCCTGCGAGTCCGCCGAGGTGCTCGAGGTCGTCGGTGCCGGTTGCCGCGCGCACCGATCCCGCAGCGAGGAAGAGTCCAGACTTGAAGACCGCGTGGTTGAGAACGTGGAAGAGTGCGGCCGCCAGGGCGAACTCGTAGAGCAGGGGACTGCCCAGGCTGCGCGCCAGTTCGGCTGCGCCGAGGCCGAGCACGATGATGCCCACGTTCTCGATGCTGTGGTACGCGAGCAGCCGTTTGAGCCCGTGCTCCATCAAGGCGTAGAGCACGCCCGCGAGTGACGAGCTGACGCCGACCGCGATGAGCAGCATCGCCCACCAGAGCGGCCCTGCGCCCAGCCAGCCGAAGACGAGGCGGATCAGTCCGTACAAGGCGACCTTGATCATCACTCCGGACATGAGCGCGGACACATGACTTGGCGCTACCGGATGCGCGCGCGGCAGCCATACGTGCAGCGGCACGATCGCCGCTTTGCTGCCAAAGCCTACGAGCCCCGCAAGGAGCAGCAGGGAGCGGAGCCCTGTGCCGAGGAGCGGCACGCCGTGCGCGTAGCTGCCGAATCCGGTTCCGAGTCCGTGCGCCGCGAGCACGGCGAACAGGCCCGTCAGCGCGAGGGCACCGCTGTGGGTCGCGACCAAGTAGAGGAAGCCCGCCTTGCGCACTTCCCCGCGGTGGTGCTCTGTCACGACGAGGCCGAACGAGGTGAGGGACATCAGCTCCCAGGCGATCAGGAACGTGATGGCATCGCGCGCGACCAGGACGAGGGCCATCGCCATGGTGAACTGGGGCACCAGGGTGCGCATCAGGACCTGTTGCCCTCGCGCGTAGTGCGAAGTGTACTGCGCGCCGTACACCGCCGTTGCCAGTTGCACGATGCCGAGCACGGCCAGGAAGAATCCGGATAGGGCATCGATGCCGATCTGGAGCGTCCACCGCCCCCAGATGGCGGCGATGGCCACATCGGTCGAGGGCCCAAGCAGGCCGACGATCCC
>JAKAPV010000246.1 GCA_021806845.1 Bacillota bacterium
CCGATCTATGCCGGGCTGCAGATCGCCAAGGAGCCGCGCCTCAGGCTCGAGGAGCAGCTTCGCGACGAGGCCGTCGTCATGGTCGGAGAGGGTCAGGGTGAGGATCTGGCCGCCGCCGCGCCGTGGCCGCGCGTCGACCGACACGACCTCTGCTTCGACGACGACGCGGCTGAGGTCGATCGAAACCTCTCGCAGCGGGGTCACGGCGCCCGTGAAGGATTTGCCGAGCAAGAGGCGCTCCTGCACCTCGGCCTTCCCCGGCAGCGGCCTGGGCGGCGGCGGCGCCTGCAGGTTCGCGGCCGCGCCGGCCCGCGCCTCGATCTGCAGCGGACCGCCCCACTGCCGCCCGAGCTCGGCCTCCAGGCGCTCGCGCACGGACGGGTCCTGCAGCCGCGAGATGCCGAGGGCACCGCCGTCCGTCGGGATCTCCACCTCCACGGTGTCGCCCACGAGCTGCACGCTCGCGCCGAGCAGCCAGCCGCGCAGCGTCACGGGAGCCGCTTTTGCGACCGCGCTGCGCCAGACCGCGGCAAAGTCCGGCCGCGGTACGTCTTCGTTATCCGTAGTGAGCCCTCCGCTTCAGTCCCGGACCTTGTCCTTCGGCAGGTACTTCACGATCTCCCAATACATCTTCATGCGAGCCGCGAAGCCCTTGATGAGGCCGCGCTTCTCTTCCTTCATGCGGTGCGTGAGGTCCGAAAGCACGACCTCGCAGACGCTGCCGTGGTTGCGCCGCATGTACTTCGTCAGCGCGACCTCGACACCGTAGCCGGATTCCGTAATGTCGTCGAGGTCCTGCAGCACGCTGCGGTGCACCGCGCGCTGCCCCGAGAGGAACGGCGCGATCGCCTGCGCGAGGTCCGTGGACGTGCGGCCGCCCTCGAACACGCCGACCGCCATCTGCCAGTCGCCCTCGAGCACGGGCCGGAGCATGCTGTCGACGTGCTCTGGGCGCAGCCCGATCAGGTCGGCGTCCAGGAACAGCACGACCTCCGCGGCGGTCGAGCTGATGCCGGCCTGCATCGCAGCGCCCTTGCCGGCGTTCTCCGGCAGTTCCAGCACGCGCGCACCGGCGCCGCGCGCGACTTCGGCCGTGTGGTCGGTGGAGCCGTCCGAGACGACGATCACCTCGTCGATCAGCGGGTGGCCGACGAGCACGCCGAGGACGCCCCCGATCGTCTCTTCTTCGTTGTAGGCGGGCACAATCACCACGACACTCTGCTGCTGCACGTTCACGCGCTCCATCCGCCCCGGGGTCAGTAGGCCCTAGCCCAGAGCACCGAGTGTTTCGCGGGCTGTCCGCAGACCGCACAGCGCTCCGCGGGCCGCTGCGCGAAGGGGATGTTGCGGATCGTGGCGCCTGTCTCCTCGTGCACCTTCATCTCGCAGGCGGCATCGCCGCAGAATCCGCCCGCCGCGAAGCCGGCCCGCTCCGACACGATCGCTTCGATCTCCGCGATGCTCTGCACCTCCCTCGTGCTGTCGAGCACTTTCTGGCGGGAGCGGCGCAAGAGGTTGTCCTGCACCTCGCCCAGCAGTGCGCGTACTGTCAACTCGAGCCCGTCTTGCGGCACGACGGCCTTCTCGCCGGTATCGCGGCGGACGAGGACGCACTGCTGCTCCCGCAGGTCGCGCGGCCCGAGCTCGAGGCGCACCGGCACCCCGCGCAGCTCCCAGTGGTTGAACTTGTAGCCGGGCGTGTACTCGTCACGGTCATCGAGGTGCACGCGAGCCACCTCGCCGAGCCTGTCCTTGAGCTGGCGGGCCCGCGTGCGGACCGCCTCGCCCTCCGCCCCGGTGCCGATCGGCACGATCACGACCTGCGTCGGCGCCATCTTCGGCGGCAGCACGAGTCCGCGCGCGTCGCCGTGCACCATGATCAGCGCGCCGATCGCACGCCAGGAGAGGCCCCAGGACGTCGTGTGGGCGAACTGCAGCTGCCCCTCGCGGTCCAGGTAGCGGATCTCGTAGGCCTGGGCGAAGTTCTGCCCGAGGTTGTGCGACGTCGCAGCCTGCAGGGCCCTGCCGTCCCCCATCAGCGCTTCGACGGAATAGGTGCGCAGGGCGCCCGGGAACTTTTCGCTCTCCGTCTTCTGGCCGGGCACCACCCAGATGGCCATCTCGTTCTCGTAAAAGTCGCGGTAGACCTCGAGCATGCGCAGGGTCTCCTCCTGCGCCTCCTCCGTGGTCGCGTGCGCGGTATGACCCTCCTGCCAGAGGAATTCGGTCGTGCGCAGGAACGGCCGCGTCGCCTTCTCCCAGCGCACGACGCTGCACCACTGGTTGATCAGGATGGGCAGGTCGCGGTAGGACTGGACCCAGCGGCTGTACATGGGCCCGATGATCGCCTCGGACGTCGGGCGGATAGCGAGGCGCTCCTGCAGGATCTCATCGCCCCCGGTGGAGACCCAGAGCACCTCGGGGGTGAAACCTGCCACGTGCTGCTGCTCGCGCAGGAGAAAGCTCTCCGGGATGAGCAGCGGGAAGTAGGCGTTCTGGTGCCCCGTCGCCTTGAAGCGTCGGTCGAGCGCCTCCTGCGTGCGCTCCCAGAGGTTGTAGCCGTACGGCTTGAAGACGACGCATCCCCGCACAGGGGCGTAGTCGATCAGGTCGGCCTTCGTCACGACGTCCACGTACCATTGGGCGAAGTCGACGCTCGGATCGGCAATCTCCTGGACGAACGCGCCCTTCTCCTTACCGGCTTTCGGCACTCGCCTTGGCCTCCTCATCCAGTCGCCGCACCTCGTCCACGAGGCGGTCGACCATCTCTTCCTGGCTCACCTTGCCGGCGATCTGGCCGTCTTTGTAAAGGAAGCCGAAACCGCGGCCTCCGGCCAGCCCGACATCCGACTCGCGCGCCTCGCCGGGGCCGTTGACGACGCAGCCCATCACCGAGATGCGCAGCGGGACGGTGAAGCCCGCGACGCGCTGCTCCACCTCCTGCGCGACCTTCTGCAGGTCGATCTCGCAGCGGCCGCAGGTCGGGCAGGCGTAGACGGTGGGGCCGAAGACCCGGCGGTCGGTCGCGCGCAGGATCTCACGCGCCACTTTCACTTCTTCCTCCGCGGGGCCGGAGACCGAGACGCGGATCGTATCGCCGATGCCTTCGCTGAGGAGGATGCCGAGGCCCACGGAGGAGCGGATGGTGCCGGACCATACGGTGCCGGACTCGGTGACTCCGATGTGCAGCGGGACGTCCGTCTGCTTTGCGAAGAGGCGGTACGCGTCGACGGTGCGGGCGACTTCCGGCGCCTTCAGCGACACGATGGCCTGGTCGAAGTTGAGGTCGTCCAAAATGCCGAGATGGCGCAGGCCGCTCTCGACCATCGCCTCGGGCGTCGGGCTCCCGTACTTCTCGATCAGGTCCTTCTCGAGCGATCCCGCGTTGACGCCGATGCGGATCGGCACACTCCGCGCCTTGGCCTCGCCCACGACCGCGCGAACGCGGTCGGGCGACCCGATGTTGCCGGGGTTCAGGCGCAGCTTGTCGACGCCGGACTGGAGCGCGATCAGGGCGAGCCGGTAGTCGAAGTGGATGTCCGCTACGATCGGGATGGGGCTCGCCTTCTTGATCTCCGCGAGCGCTTCGGCCGCCTGCTTATCGAGCACCGCAAGGCGGACCATTTCGCATCCGGCCTGGACCAGCCGAAAAATTTCATCGAGCGTTGCTGGCACATCGCGCGTATCCGTCTTTGTCATCGTCTGCACGACGATGGGGTAGTTTCCGCCAATCGTCAGCTGGTCGCCGACGTGCACTTCCCGGGTAATCCGCCTTGTCGGCATTGGTTGTGCACCCGCCGCATGCGGCAGGTACTCAGCCTCCCTTCTCGCTCGCTACATGGAGCCGTACATGCGGACGATATCATGGTACGCCAAAATGACGGCCAGCCCAAGTAGAATCATGAGTCCGATCGAGTTGACCATCGCCTCGCGCTGCGGGTCGAGCCGCTTGCCGCGCACCCACTCGATCGCGAGGATCACGAGCCGCTCGCCGTCGAGCGGCGGGAACGGCACGAGGTTGATCAGCCCGAGGTTGACGGAGAGTACTGCCGCCAGCAGGAGAACCTGCTGCAGGCCCGCCGCTTCCGCCTGCTGGACGGCGCCGTAGATGCCGACGATCCCGGAGACGGGCGGCGCCTGTCCGTGCGTCAGCGGGCCGACGAGCGCGGTCAGGAGCATGCTGGATGCCGAGAACGTCTGCCCCGCCCCGCGAGCCAGTCCGGCAAGCAGCGGCAGTCGCTGCGTCTGCGTCATCGGCAGCACTCCGATGTGCCGCACATTGCCGAAGCGCGGGTCGATTTTCGGCGCGACGCTGACCGTGAAGCGGTGATGGTGGCGCACGACGGTGAAGCGGATCGGATGCCCATCCGCCGACGCGACCACCTGCAGAAGACTGTTCCAGGAGCGGAGCGG
>JAKAPV010000247.1 GCA_021806845.1 Bacillota bacterium
CGTAATGACCGTTGGCCCGCTGCGCGCAGGCTTTCCCCGAATCTCGACATGCTCTTGCAAAGCGCCCTCGCGCACGGCGCGCCCTTTCAGGTGACGGGCAGCGGCAGCGCAGCGTTCGCGCTCTGCGAAGATCCGCTCTCCGCCCGCGCGGCCCTCTCGGCCGTGCGGCCACACGCGCACCGGGCGGCGCTTTGCGCGACGCTTTCCCACTGGCCCTGGCAGGTAAACCAGGCTGATGGCAACGAATAGCAGCCGCAGTGGAGGTGCTCTCGTGGTCGATGCGGTCGTCCTGGCCGGACGCAGGAACGAGAAGGAACTGCGCGCGGTTTCAGACGCCCAGTGGGAGGCGCTGATTCCCATCGCAGGCAAGCCCATGGCCTGCTGGGTGATCGACGCGCTGCGGGAGTCGAAGCTCTGCTCGCGCATCATCGTCGTCGGTCCGAGCGAACTTTGGGAGTACGTCGGCGAGGGCGGTTCGGTCGTGGAGCCCTCGGAGGACCTCATCGAGAACGTGCGGCGGGGAGCGCACTCCCTCCAGGGGGACCGCCCCATCCTCGTCTGCACAAGCGACATCCCCATGCTGACTGCGCAGGCGGTTCAGGCGTTCTTGCAGCAGGCGGAGACCATCCCCGCCCAGTTCCACTATCCCGTGGTGCCCCGCGAGGACGTGGAGCGCACGTTTCCCGGGAACAAGCGGACATACGTGCGCCTGCGCGACGGCACCTTCACCGGCGGCAATTTCGTGCTTTTGGACCCGAAGGCTGCCCGTCAGGCGATCGGCGTGGCACAGGAACTCGTGAGCCTGCGCAAGAAACCCCTGCGGCTGGCACTCCTGGTCGGGCTTCGTTTCGTGGTACGCTTACTACTTGGACAGGCAACGGTCGCGGAGGCGGAGCGCCGCTTCTCCCGGCTGCTCGGCGTCGAGGGGCGCGCAGTGCGCCTGCCCTACCCGGAGGTCGGCGTGGACGTCGACCACCCGGGAGACGTACCATACTGCGAACAGGAGATCCGCCGCAGGCAAGGGGGAGCATGACAGCGCCTTGGCAAGGGAAGCGCGGTACGCGCGCGTTCGGCGCATCGTAGGACTCACGCGGCGCCTCACAGCCGCCCCGGGGCGGCTGTACTCCCTCGCTGAGCTGGCCGAAGAGACCGGCGCGGCGCGTTCCACCGTGTCCGAAGACGTCGCGCTGATCGACGAGGTGCTACGCGAGACCGGCCTCGGAGCCGTCGCGACTGTCACCGGAGCCGCAGGGGGCGTACGCTGGCTCGACACGGTGTCGCCTGCGCGCGCGCGCGAACTCGCGCAGGGTATGATCATGGAACTCTCCGACCCCGAACGCATCATCCAGGGCGGCTTCCTCTACATGACCGACGTCATTTTCTCACCGTTCTGGGCGGAGCGGATCGGAGCCGTCTTCGCCACCCGCTTTCTGCCGCTCGCACCGGACATGGTACTGACCATGGAGACGAAGGGGATCCCGCTCGCGCTCGCGACGGCGCGTGCGCTCGGGCTGCCGCTCGCCGTGGCGCGGCGTGAGAGCCGCGTGACGGAAGGGCCATCCATCAGCGTCAACGTTGTCACCTCGTCCGGGCGCATCGGCGCGATGTCGCTGCCGCGCCGCGCGATCCCCGCAGGCAGCCGTGTCCTCATCGTCGACGACTTCATGAAGGGCGGAAGCACGGTTCGCGGCCTCGAGGACCTCTGCAGGGAGCTCGGCGCCACGGCCATCGGCTGCGCTTCGCTGTGCGAGACGCCCGTCGAGAGGCAGCACAAGGTCGGGGAGTACTTCTCGATCCTGCGGCTCGACGCGGTTGACGAGTCAAGGCGCGTCGTCGACCTCTCGCCGGCCGAAAGTTTCACCCGCTACCTCGAGGAGGCAGGAAGCGATGCTTGAAGAGATCCGTCCGATCGTGCTCGCCGCCGGCAAGGGAACGCGCATGCGTTCGGAGCTGCCGAAGGTGCTTCATCGCTTGGCCGGACGCCCGCTCCTCTCCCATGTCCTCGGGGCGCTGCGCAGCGCCGGCTATGGCCGGCCCATCGTCGTCGTCGGGCATGGCGGCGACCTCGTGGAGGAACTCGTGCGCAGCGAGGCCGACTGCGTCTACCAAGAACAGCAGCTGGGGACGGGCCACGCCGTGCTGACGGCCCTCTCCGCCTTCCCAGGCCTTGGGAGGGTGCTGATCATCAATGGGGACCTGCCGCTCCTGTGTCCCGAGACGCTCGGGGAGATCGCCGGGTCGGACGGCGAGGCCGGAGCCATCCTCGCTGCTGAGGTCGATGACCCGAGCGGCTTCGGCCGCATCCTGCGCAATGCGGACGGGCATCTCCAGCGGATCGTCGAGGACGCCGACTGCGACGATGCGCAGCGCGCCATCCGCGAGGTGAACGTCGGGGTCTACCTCTTGCCCGCAGCGGCGCTCGGCGACGCCCTGCGGCAGACGGGCAGCGCGAACGCGCAGGGCGAGATCTACCTCGTCGATGCCGTCACGGCCCTCGCGAAAGAGGAACCGATCGCGGCGCCGACCTGCGCCGGCGAGGAGGCCGGCCAGGTGAACGACCGCCGCGAGCTCGCCCAGGCGGAAGCTGTGCTGCGCCGCCGCCAGGTGCAGCGGCTGATGGATGCGGGCGTGACCGTCCTCGATCCCGCGACGACGTACGTGGACGCGGGGGTCGAGGTGGGCCAGGACACGGTCCTGCGGCCCTTCACGTTCCTCGAGGGGGAGACGCGGATCGGCAGCGGCTGCGACATCGGTCCGCAGTCGAGGATCGTCGACAGCTCCATCGGCGACGGCTGCCGCGTCGAATTCTCCGTGCTCGAGGAGACGACACTGGGCGATGGGACCTCCTGCGGACCATTCTCGCATCTGCGCCCCGGAACCGTGGCGGGCAAGCAGGTCTCCATCGGGAACTTTGTCGAAATAAAGGCCGTCCAGATCGGCGACCAGTCCAAGGTGCGCCACCACACGTACCTGGGCAACGCAGAACTGGGCCGCCGCGTGAACATCGGCGCTGGCACTGTCATCGTCAACTACGATGGCAAGCGCAAGCATTTCACCCGTATCGGCGACGAAGCATTCATCGGGTGCAACTCCAATCTCATCGCCCCGCGGGAGATCGGCCCCCAAAGCTATGTCGCGGCCGGTTCCACACTGACGCAGGACCTGCCGGCGGGCGCGCTCGGGGTGGCCCGCGAGCGGCAGCGCAACATCGAGGGCTGGGTAGCACGGCGTCGCGAACGGGAGGAATAGGGAGCAGTGGGGTACCGAGAGGGAGAACTGAAGGTCTTCACCGGTAGCGCGAATGTGCCGCTGGCCGAGGCGATCGCCGCACAGATCGGTGTCGAACTGGGGGACATGCAGGTCGGGCGCTTCTCGAACGGAGAGGTGCGGGTGATGATCCGCGACAACGTGCGCGGGTGTGACGTCTTCGTCATCCAGCCGATCTGCGACCCGGTCAACGAGAATCTCATGGAACTTCTCGTCATGCTCGACGCGTTCCGGCGCGCCTCTCCCCAGCGGGTGACCGCCGTGATCCCGTACTACGGCTATGCGCGCCAGGACCGCAAGACGAGCGGACGCGAACCGATCACCGCCAAGCTCGTGGCGAACCTCCTGACGACTGCTGGAGCGGACCGCATCCTGACCATGGATCTGCACGCGCCGCAGATCCAGGGCTTCTTCGACATCCCGCTCGACCACCTTCAGGGCGTTCCGATCCTCGCCCGCTACTTCAAGGAGAAGGGGCTCGAGGACGGCATCGTCATCGCCCCGGACGCAGGCGGCGGCAACCGCGCCCGCGAACTCGCGGAGCGCCTCAACCTCCCGATCGGCTTCGTCGACAAGCGGCGCCCGGAACCTGGCGTCAGCGAAGTGATGCACATCATCGGCAAGGTCCAGGGGCGCACCTGCGTGATCGTCGACGACATGATCGACACGGGCGGGACGATCTCCGAAGCAGCCGTGGCGCTTCTCTCGCGCGGCGCCAAGGAGATCTACGTCGCGTGCACGCACCCCGTGCTCTCCGGCCCCGGTGTCGAACGGCTGACCCGCGCCCCGATCCGCGAAGTCGTCGTCACCGACTCGATCCCGCTGCGGCCGGAGGCCAACGGCCGCTTCCATGTGCTGTCCGTGGCGCCTCTGCTCGGCGAGGCGATCACCCGGATCCACGAGGACGAGTCAGTCTCCCTGCTCTTCCAATGAGCGCGGGCCCGCGCCTGCTGGTCGGGCTCGGCAATCCGGGGCTCGAGTACCACGGCACGCGGCACAACGTGGGCTTCCGCGTCCTGGACGTCTACTCTCACCACGAGCACCTGAGCTTCCGCCGCAGCCCCTACCAGGGGTATATGGCCAGATCCCACGGCGCCGGGGCGAGATCGGAA
>JAKAPV010000019.1:0-18124 GCA_021806845.1 Bacillota bacterium
GAGGACCCGAAGAAGGACGTCAACATCTACATCAACTCGCCGGGCGGTGTCGTGGACGCAGGCCTGGGCATATACGATACCATGCAGTACATCCGCCCGGATGTCTCGACCATCTGCGTCGGGCAGGCGGCGAGCATGGCTGCCCTGCTTTTGGCGGGCGGGACGAAGGGCAAGCGCTTCGCCTTGCCGAATGCCCGCATCATGATCCACCAGGCTGGCGTGGGCGGCGGACCTCCCGGCAAGGCCAGCGACATCGAGATCTTCACGCGGGAGCTGCTCAAGATCAAGGAGGTCACGAGCGAGATCCTCTCCAGGCACACGGGGCGCGACGTGCAGGAGATCTACCGCGACACGGACCGCGACAAGTTCATGTCGGCCCAGGAAGCAAAGGATTACGGGCTCATCGACGCAGTGTTCACGTCGCGCGACGTCAGCGAGAGTTCAGCCCGCTAACAGGGGGTGTCGCGGATGTTCAAGTTCACCGACGAGAAGGGCCAGCTCAAGTGCTCGTTCTGCGGTAAGTTCCAGGACCAGGTCAAGCGGCTGATCGCTGGACCGGGGGTGTACATCTGCGACGAGTGCATCGAACTGTGCTCGGAGATCATCGACGAGGAACTCGGGGACGACGTCGAGGTCGACATGAAGAACATCCCCAAGCCGGCCGAGATCAAGGCGATTCTCGACCAGTACGTCATCGGCCAGGAGCGCGCGAAGCGGACCCTGGCGGTGGCCGTCTACAACCACTACAAGCGCATCAACCTCGGGTCCAAGATCGATGACGTCGAACTGCAGAAGTCGAACATCATCATGATGGGACCCACGGGTTCGGGCAAAACCTACATGCTCCAGACCCTGGCGCGCATCCTCAACGTGCCTTTCGCCATCGCGGACGCCACGTCCCTGACCGAGGCGGGCTACGTCGGCGAGGACGTCGAGAACATCCTGCTGAAGCTGATCCAGGCGGCGGACTACGACGTCGAGAAGGCCGAGAAGGGCATCGTCTACATCGACGAGGTCGACAAGATCGCGCGCAAGTCGGAGAACCCGTCGATCACGCGCGACGTCTCGGGCGAGGGCGTGCAGCAGGCGCTGCTGAAGATCCTGGAGGGTACGGTCGCATCCGTTCCGCCGCAGGGCGGGCGTAAGCACCCGCACCAGGAGTTCATCCAGATCGACACGACGAACGTACTGTTCATCTGCGGCGGCGCCTTCGACGGCATCGAGAAGGTGATCAAGAACCGGATCGGCAAGAAGGGCCTCGGCTTCGGCGCCGAAGTGGGCAGCGCGAGGGGCGAGCGGATCGGCGAGGTGCTCGCGAAGGGCCTGCCGGAGGACCTCCTGCACTATGGGCTGATCCCGGAGTTCGTCGGCCGACTGCCGATCATCGTCACCCTGGACGCGCTCGACGAGGACGCGCTGGTGCGCATTCTGCAAGAGCCGCGCAACGCGCTCGTCCGCCAGTACCAGAAGCTCTTCGAGCTGGACGGCCTCGACCTCGAGTTCAAGGACGATGCGATCCGCGCGATCGCCCAGGAGGCGCTCAAGCGCAACACGGGCGCCCGCGGTCTGCGGGCGATCATCGAGGACATCATGCTCGACGTGATGTTCGACACCCCGTCGCGCAAGGACGTCACGAAGTGCGTCGTCACGAAGGAAGTCGTGATGCGCCACGAAGAGCCGCTCCTGGTCACGTCGGAGCGCAAGGGGCGCAAGAAGCAGGAAGAGACGGCCTGAGGCCAGACGCTGTGCGCCGCACCCGCGTGGGTGCGGCGCTCTTGTGTTTGCCGTCTGCCTCAGCCGAGCGCGAGGTGCGCCATCACGAGGATGATCGTAACCTGCAGGATCCCCTGCACGCCGGCGAGTCTCAGGTTCTGGCGGTTGAGGCGCGTGATGCGCTCGATGTCCGGGAGATCCTTGCGCAGCTCGAACCAGATGCGCAGGTTGTTCGGCAGGAAGACGCCGAGGCCGATCAGCGCGAGGATCGTGGTGATCGCGAGCGCCCCGAGCACCCAGGGTCGCATGGGGCTCGCGGTGGCGAGGAACCCCTGCTGCGTTGCGAGGTACCAGCCTGCGGTGCCGGTCGTGAAGGCGACGACGGGCATGTAGAGGAGCGTGCGCGGCACGAGGTATGAGATCACGCCCTTGCGCTGGTCAGGCGTCAGGCGGCGCATGATGGGGCCGAAGACGAAGCCGAGGAAGAGGTCCGCGCCCGTCCAGAGGGCTCCCGACAGGACGTGCGCGTAGTCGAGCAGATAGAGGCTGCGGATCCCGAGCGAAACAACGAACGCGACCGGCAGCACCAGCACCCACCAGGTCATCTGGCGTGCGAGCGGAGCGCCGGCCGTCGTGCGTCAACGGCGCGGTAGAAGTGGCGATGAAGCGTCCCCCCGGAGCGTCACGTTGAACGCCGTGCGGGGTAATTCCTGCCGGAAGGAAGATCGGTTGGCAATCGCCAACTACGGCCGGCGGGGGGCGTTTTTTTGGCACTCGATTCCCTGCTGCAGCAGCTGGCGAGAGCGGCGTGGGGGCGTCAGCGCACCGCAGAGCGCCTGGTCGTCGCCGTGCTTTCAGAGGGTCACATCCTCGTCGAGGACGTACCGGGCGTCGGCAAGACCACACTCGTGCGCGCCCTCGCCGAGAGCCTCGGCGTGGAGACGCGGCGCATCCAGTTCACGCCGGACCTGCTGCCATCGGACGTCACGGGTTACACGTATTACGACCCGCAAAGCGGGGCGCTCGTGTTCCGCAGAGGCCCCGTCTTCACGAACCTCCTGCTTGCGGACGAGATCAACCGCACCTCGCCCAAGACCCAGTCGAGCCTGCTTGAAGCGATGGAAGAGCGCCAGGTGACGATCGACGGCGAGGTGCACGAGCTGCCCTGGCCCTTCGTCATCTGCGCGACGGAAAATCCGGTGGAGTACGAAGGAACGTTTCCGCTGCCCGAGGCGCAGCTCGACAGGTTCCTCCTGCGGCTGCGCCTCGGCTATCCGGACGGCGCCTCCGAGGCAGAGGTGCTGATGCGCCCCGGCAAGGAGCAGCGCGTGGAGCCGCTCGCCCGCGTCGTCTCCGTCGAGGAGCTGCAGGCGGCGGTGGCGGCGGCGCAGGCGATCCCGATCGGGGAACCCGTCGCGCGGTACGCGCTGGCGGTGGCGGAGCGTTCGCGCAGCCATCCGTCGCTCACGCTCGGTGTCAGCCCGCGCGGAGTGATCGCCTGGGTGCGTGCGGCGCGGGCGCTTGCCTATCTGCGCCGAGAGCAGTACGTCACGCCGGACCAGCTGCGGGAACTCGCGCACGACGCGATCTGCCACCGCCTGGTGCTGCGGCCGGAACCGGCGATGCGCGGAGTCAGCGCCGCGGCTGTATTGGACGAGATACTCGCGGCGGTGCCGCTGCCGGGCGTCCGCTTTTCGTCGAGATGAATCGCGGGGGCGCGTACTCGCTGGCCGGGCTCTTTGCGGCGTCGGTCGTCTTCGCGGCGCTGCAGCCGAGCCCGCTCTGGGCATACGTTCTGCGCGTCGCCCTGCTCTGGCTTGCGGTGGCGCTCGGGTGCCGCTGGCTGGCGGGCTTCGCCCGCCCGGTTGCGACGGTATGGCCAGAGCATCCGGAGGCGGGAGACTTCGCGGGCATCGACGTCCGCTGGCGCGTGCCGGTGCCGGGCTTCTGGGAGCTCGTCGCCGAGGCCGAGGACGCAAACCTGAGCGCTTCCGGCTGGTACGGCTGGGGCCGGCAGAGTGTGCGCCTCGAGCACCCGGAGGTGCGTCGGGGCGTGCATGCGTACACGGTGCGCTGCACATACCGCGACCCGCTGGGCATCTTCGTGCGGCATCTGGCCTGGCAGGGACGGCTGGAGATGGCCGTGCGGCCGCGCACGGTTCCCCTGCCGGCGTTCGGCGTCCTGCGCGGTGCGCGCGGCGCGATGGTCGGTCGGCGCCACGCGAGCCGCTCCGACGCGCCTGCAGGCGTCCGGCGCTACCAGCCGGGCGATCGGCTGGCCGAAGTGCATTGGCCGCAGACGCTGCGGACGCGCGAGACGCAGGTGCGCGATGCCTACACGCGCGGCGTGAGCCAGCGCACGGTCGCGCTCGACACGCGCCGCGCCGTCTACCCGGATGCGGCCTCCTTTGAACTCGCGGTGAGCGTCGCAGCGTCGCTGGCGCTCGGCCTGGCGCGGCGCGGGGAGTCGGTTGCGCTGGTCGCCGGGGACACCGCCGTGCCGGCGCAGGCCGCGACACCCGCGAAGCTGATCGACGTGCTCACCCGCGTCTCCCTGGGGGAAGGCCCCGAGACGATCGGCGGCGGAGTGCAGGGCCTCATCTACATTGGCTCGGCGCAGGGCGCCGCCGCCCTGCGTGCGGCGCAGCAGTCCCTGTCGTACGCGATCGCGGTCGGGAGGGATGCCCGCGGCGAGGACCTCTCGATCCCCAACTGGCCCGCGCTGTACGCGCTTGCGCGCGGAGTGAGGGCGGCGCGTTGAAGCGGGGGCCGCAAGGAGCGCTCTGGTCCCTGCCGATCGCGTTCGCGCTGAGCCTGGGCATCGGCGGGAACATCGAGCTTGCGCTCTGGAGCACCGCCGGCTTTGCCGCCCTGTCCCTGGTCCGGATGTTTTGGCTGCGCGCCCCAGCGCGCGTATTCCTCTATCTCGGCACGCTGTACCTCGCAGCGCAGAGCCGCCGCGGACTCCTCTACCTGCCCGCGCATACCTTTGCGGTGCTGCGCGCGCACCACGTCACGTCGCTGGCGCCTGCGCAGGCCATGCTGCTCTTCGTCGCCTTGGTGCCTCTGCTCGTCCTCGCCTTCGAGCTTGGCGGGCGAAGCGTCCATCTGCGCCTATGGCAGGCGCTGGGCGGAGTGCTGATCCTGGCGGTCGTGCAGAACTACGGTACCTCGGTCGCCGCGGAACTCGTCGTCTTCGCGGCGCTCTACTTTCCGGTGCGCTACTTCGACCTCGCACTGGAATCCGCCCACGGAAGAATGAGCGTCGTCGGCGCCGCCACCGCGTTCACGCTCGCCGCGGTCGCGGTCTTTCTCGTCAATCCAATCGTCCTGCCGGGTGTCGTGTACGGGAAGGGCGGAGTGGAAACGCAGGGCTACCTCGTGAACCCGCAGGACATCAACGTTGCGGTCCGCCCGAGCGCGAGCCGTGAATTCTTCGCGTCGGTTGCCCAGCCCGTCTACTGGACCGCCTACGTCGGAGAGCAGTACACCGGCCAGGGCTGGAAGCTCTCGGGCAGATGGCGGACGATGCGGCCACTGCAGCTGACGGGGGCTGTCCCCGCGGACGCGAGAGTGCTCAAAGAGCGCATCAGGCTCTATGCCAACCTGCCGACGGACCCCGTGGGCGGGGCGCTCTTGACGGTGCTCGCGCCCGCGCACCGGTGGCGCTATCGGCCGTTGAGCTCGGCCTACGCAGCGCCCAGCGGCACCTTCACCGTGCTGGCAGCCGTGCCCAAGGCGGGGGGCGGCATCGTCGGTCCTAGCAACCCGCCGCCGACGGCGGCGGACCTCGCAGTGCCGGAATACCTTGCGACCGGCGAGGTGGCCAGCATCGCCGCGCAGGCTGTGGCAGGCGCCGGGCAGAGCACGCTCGCGAAGGCGCAAGCGATCATCGCCTACCTGCATGCGAACGAGCGCTACACCCTCAGCGTGCCGTCGGACGGCGGGATCGACTTCGTCTCCTTCTTCCTCACCTCGAGCCATGCGGGAGACTGCAACGGGTTTTCGAGCGCCTTCGCGATCCTTGCCCGGGACAGCGGGATTCCGACACGCTGGGTGACCGGGTTCCTGCCCGGTCGGCGCGTCAAGGGCGGCTACCTCGTGACGGCGAAGGACGCGCACAGCTGGGATGAAATCTACGTCAGCGGCAGCGGCTGGGTCGCGATCGACCCGACGCCAGGCTTCGCGGTGCCGCAGATACAGCCGCGGTTGGCAACGACGTCGCCTTCGCTGAGCGTGCAGTCGGCGATCAGCAGTGCGCGCCTCGCGCAGCGCCAGCTGGATGCGAGCGTGAAGACAGGGCGGGGCGCGACCGCGCCGCGAGGGACTCCGTTCTGGGCGTTCGCAGCCGCGGCGGTGGTTGCGCTGGCGATCGGCTTTGTGATCGTGCGGCGCGCGCTGCCGCTCTGGTGGCTGCGCGCTGTCGCGTTCGCGTTCCGGGACCCCTGGCGGCGCACCGACACGGTGCGGCAGTGGCTGCACGGCCGCGCACCTATGCTGGAGGCATACGTCGAGTGGCGCACTTACCGACCGCCCGTGCCGTGCCCCGTGACACCCATCGATGCGCTCAGTGACTTCAGCAGGCTGTACCTGGGCCGACGCGGCTGACTCGCAGCCGACTGGAGAGCGAGGCAACAGAAGGGGACTCTATGCACGTTCTGTCTCCTCTCCAAAGGGAAGTCGGCGCGGCACGCCTCGCGGCCGCGCCTTGGGGCCCCGCCGCGCCGATAAGGCGGATGGGGCGCGCGGCTTTTCGCGCGCTTTTTCGTGCCGCCAAGGGTAATAACTGGACATCCTTCGCGAAATACTAGCCCCCGGATGGGGGGAGTGGCGATGGACTACGCGGCAGGGATCTTCACGTTCGTGCAGTTCTTCTTCGCGGTGGTGATCGGGCTCTACTTCTGGAACCTGCTGCGAACGCAGCAGGGGAGCCGCGTCGCGATCGATCGCGAATCGCGCAAGGAAGTGGAGAAGCTCCGGCAGCTGCGCGACATCTCCCTGTCGGAGCCCCTCTCGGAGCGCACGCGACCTGCCAAGATGTCCGAGATCGTGGGGCAGGAGGAGGGCATCCGAGCGCTGCGCGCCGCTCTTTGCGGGCCGAACCCGCAGCATGTGCTGGTCTACGGTCCTCCGGGCGTCGGCAAGACGGCTGCCGCCCGGCTCGTGCTCGAAGAGGCGAAGCGCACCGGCCACTCGCCGTTCAAGGCGGAGGCCAAGTTCATCGAGATCGACGCGACAACGGCGCGCTTCGACGAGCGCGGCATCGCCGATCCCCTGATCGGCTCCGTGCACGACCCGATCTACCAGGGCGCCGGCGCCATGGGCATGGCCGGCATCCCCCAGCCGAAGCCCGGCGCGGTGACGAAGGCGCACGGCGGCATGCTGTTCATCGACGAGATCGGTGAACTGCACCCGATGCAGATGAACAAGCTGCTGAAGGTGCTGGAGGACCGCAAGGTCTTCCTCGAAAGCGCCTACTATTCCAGCGAGGACCCGAACATCCCCCGCCACATCCAGGATATCTTCGAGAACGGGCTGCCGGCCGACTTTCGCCTCGTCGGCGCGACGACCCGGCAGCCGGACGACCTGCCGCCGGCCCTGCGCTCGCGCTGCGTCGAGGTGTTCTTCCGGCCGCTGCGGCGCAAGGAAGTGCTGGAGATCGCCGAAGGCGCCGCGCGCAAGATCGCCCTGCAGTTCGCCGACGGCGCGCTCGACGTCGTCGCGGACTTCGCCCAGAACGGCCGCGAGGCGGTGAACATCGTGCAGATTGCCGCGTCGCTGGTATTCACGGAGAACCGGCTGCGGATCGAGCGCGGAGACGTCGAGTGGGTGGTGAACGCGGGGCAGTACTCGCCGCGCCACGAGCGCCAGATGCCGGACGAAGCGAAGGTCGGGGTGGCGATGGGACTCGCCGTCGTCGGACCGAACGTCGGCACGATCCTGGAGATCGAGGCCACCGCGCGACGGGTCAGGCACGGGCGCGGGAGGCTCCGCGTCACGGGCATGGTCGAGGAGGAGGAGATCGGGGGGCGGGGCCGCACGCTGCGCCGAAAGAGCATGGGGCGCTCCTCGGTCGAGAACGTGCTTACGCTGCTGCAGCCGCTCGTGGACCAGGACCTGCAGGACTATGACCTGCACGTCAACCTGCCCGGCGGGATGCCGGTGGACGGCCCGTCGGCCGGTGTGACGATCGCGGCCGCGATCTACTCGGCTGTCGTCGGCCGCCCGATCGACCATCGCCTCGCGATGACGGGGGAGCTTTCGATCCACGGCGGGGTGCGGCCGGTCGGCGGCGTGCCTGCGAAGGTGCAGGCGGCCGTCGACGCCGGTGCGCGCAGGGTGCTGGTGCCGAAGGACAACGACCAGGAGCGTCTGCATGCCCTCGGCATCGAAGTCATCCCCGTCTCGCGCTTCTCCGAGGTGCTCGAGCAGGCACTCTTGCCGGTGCGCGAGCCGCAGGGCGCACCTGCGGCCGCCCCCGCGACGGATCGCTCGGCGGTCGCCGCGGCGCCGCTCGCCGCCCCGCAGCAGCCGCATTTGCCCCTGTAGGAGATCGGTGCGCGGCTCGGGAACGCCGGCAACCTGCCGGCGGGCTTCCCGGGCCGCGCCGTCTTTGCTCTCTCGCCAAGTCGCCTCCCAGGAGTTTGCGTCCGATATAATCAATGCGGACTTGCAAAGCGGCCGGTCGCCGCGACATACGAAACCTGGACGTGAGGTGACCACCGTGCTGATAGCGATCGCCCACCGCGCGTCGCAGCGCGAGCGCGAGCTCTTTTCCGAGCGCTTCCAAGACGCGGACCTCGCGTACCTGCAGGACCTGGAGGGCGAAGAGCGCCTCCTGGCCGCCCGGCGGGCTGATGTGCTGCTCGGCTGGAACCCGGGACTCGACCTCGGCGGGGAGCTCCTCTCCGAGATGCGCAGCCTGCGCCTCGTGCAGCTCGTCTCCGCCGGCGCGGACCATCTCGAGGCGAACGCCTTTGCGGACGAAGCCGTGCTCTGCTCGAACGCGGGCGCGTACGCGGAGCCGATGGCGGAACACGTCCTCGCGATGACGCTCGCGCTGGCAAAGCGCCTCCTGCCCGGACACGCGGAACTGCGCCAGGGCATCCTGGACCAGCGCACCCCGTCGCACACCCTGCGCGGCAGCACCGTCGGCATCGTGGGCTACGGGGGGATCGGACAGGCGGTCGCGGCGGTCTTCCGCCCCTTCGGCTGCAGCATCCTCGCGATCAACCGGGGCGGGCCGATCACGGATCCCGTCGGCTTCCACGGGACGCTCGACGACGTCGGCGAGGTCTTCTCGCGCAGCGACATCGTCGTGCTGTCGGCGGCGCTGACGCCGAGGACGCGCGGCCTGATCGGCGCGCGGGAGCTTGAGCAGTTGCGCGGGGAATCGATCTTCATCAATGTCGCCCGCGCCGCGCTCGTCGACGAGGACGCGCTCTACGAGCACCTCGCCGCGCATCCGGGCATCCTTTGCGGCATCGACGTCTGGTGGGAGGAGCCGTTCCGCGGGCAGCCCTTCCGCATGCGCAGGCCGTTCCTCGACCTCCCGAACGTGCTCGGGTCGCCGCACAATTCCGGCGTCACGAAGGGGGCCCTCTTCGCCGGCCTCGACCGCGCCTGCCAAAACGTCGCGCGCTTTTTGCGCGGCGAGCCGCTGCAGGGCGTGCTGCGCCGCGAGGATCTCTTCCGCGGCTGAGTAGAGGGGCGCGAAGGAACGGGCAGGCGCGTCCAGAACTGCTGGTCTATGCCCAATCCCCTTCGGTCATCGCGCACCTTCGCCTGGACATGGCTGATCGCGGCGGTCATCGCCGCGTCGACGGCCGCGAGCCTCTTCCGGCTCGCGGCCCTTCCCGCGCTCGAGGCAGCGGGTCTCAGGCTGCTGCTATCTGGCATCGTGTTGCTGCCGTTCGGCCTGCGGGGGCTCGTACGCAGCGGGCGGCCCGTCGCCTGGAGCGTCGTGCTCGGGGGACTTGCGCTTGCCCTGCACTTCGGCAGCTGGGTCGAGTCGCTCTACCTCACGTCGGTGGCGTCGAGCGTCGTGCTCGTGAGCGCGAGCCCGCTCTTCGTCCTGCTCTTCGAACTCTTCGCCCACGAGAGCGTCCGGCGCGGCCAGTGGGTCGGCGCCGGCCTCGGGCTCTCGGGCGTCCTGCTGATCGCCGGCGGAGACCTCAGCCTGCACGGGCACACCGCGCTGCTCGGAGACGCGCTCGCGCTGCTCGGCGCGCTCGCCTTCTCTATCTACCTGCGCGCGGGCCGCAAAGCCCGCCAGCAACTGCCCGTGCTCTCCTACGCAGCGCCGGTCTACGGTCTTGCGGGCGCCCTCCTGCTCTTGCTGCAGCCCATGGTTGGACCGCCGGTCTGGCCGCTGTCCGGTGCCGCATGGCTGATGACGGCCCTGCTCGTCCTCCTGCCGACGCTCATCGGGCACACGGGATTCAACAACGCCCTCCAGGAGATCCGGGCGAGCACGGTCGCGATGGTTTCGCTGCTCGAGCCGCTCTTCGCCGTGCTGATCGCCTGGCCGCTCCTGCACACCCTGCCGAGCGGTCTCGACGTGCTGGGCGGCCTGCTCGCGATCGGCGGGCTGCTCGTCTTCGAGTGGGGCGGGCGCGACGGGCGGATGTCCGCTTCGCCGACCGCCGACTGATCAGATGTCTACCGCGAAGCGGAGGCGGCGGCGGGCGCCAAGTCGGCCTGCGCCGAGACCGTGAAGCGGGGAATGAACACGTGGGCGAGGGGGCCGATGCAGAGCGCGTAGAGCAGCGTGCCCCAGCCGACGTTGCCGCCGAGCAGCCAGCCGGCTGCGAGCGCCGTGACCTCGATCGAGGTGCGTACGACGCGCAGGGAGTAGCCGCGGGCCGCCATGCCGACCATCAGCCCGTCGCGCGGGCCCGGTCCCAGCCCCGCGCCGATGTAGCAGCCCGTGGCGACCCCGTTCAGGAAGACCCCGGCCGCGAGCAGCGCGATGCGCGGGATGAGCGTGCTGGGCGGCGCGAACGCCGATAGCATCAGGTCCATGACGGCGCCGATCAAGATGGCATTCAGGAGGGTGCCGATGCCCGGGCGCTGGCGCAGCGGAATCCACAGGAACAGCACCGCGACGCCAACGAGGATCGACCAGGTGCCGATCGGGATGCCGGTATGGCGCGAAAGGCCCTGGTGGAAGACGTCCCACGGGTCGAGTCCGAGGTGCGCGAGGACGAGCAGCGAGTCGCTGATGCCGTAGAGGACGAGGCCCGCCAGAAGCTGAACGAAGCGGCGAGGAAGGCGGTTTCGCGCCGCGGGTGGCACGAACAGCAGCGCTGCGGAGCGGGCGCGTTCGACCCAGGGTCGCACCAGAACTTCACCTCGTGTGGACTTCACATTCACGTGGACGCTGCGTCGGTGCGCTGTGCTACTATCGTAGAGACGATTGACAGCATAGTCACCATCCAATTGACGATAAATAATGCAGCCATTGCGTAGCCAGGGGAGGGGTCGCGTGCGCGAACAGGCAGGAGCGCCCCGGACGGTGCGGGAAGTGGTTTCGTGGCTGGTTTCGGGGATCCACGAGGGCGTGTGGCCTCCGGAAACCCGCCTGCCGCCCGAGAGGGCGCTGGCCCAGCAGCTCGGCATAAACCGCAGCACAGCGGCCGCCGCGTATCTCGAACTGCAGGCGCGGGGGCTCGTCGACAGGCGGCAGGGCAGCGGGACATACGTGCACGGAGACCTGTGGGGGATCGCGCCGGACTGGGCACGCTACCTCGATCGCGCAGCCTTCCGGCCCATGGAACCCCTGGTGCAGAGAGTATGGGAGGCGCGTCAGCGGCCGGAGATGGTCGACTTCTCTCAGGCCGACATCGGGCGCACCCTCTGGCCGCAGGACGCGCTGGGAGAGCTCATGGCCGGGATCGATCTCGCCGGCACCCTCGGATACGCCCACCACCTCGGACTTCCCGCCCTGCGCCAAGCGGTCGCGGACGAAGTGCAGCGCCACGCCGGCATCGTTGCGGATCCGGACAGCATCCTGATCACGAGCGGGGCGCAACAGGCGCTCTATCTGCTCGCGCGGGGTCTCCTGCACCCGGGTGATGCGATCGCGATCGAGCGGCCGTCCTTCTATTACTCGCAGGCCTTGTTCCAGTCCGCGGGCATTCGGCTGCTGCCGATTCCAATGGACGACGATGGCATCCTGCCGGATGAACTCGAGCAACTGATCGCGCGGGACCGGCCGGCGATGGTCTGGCTCAATCCCACATTCCACAACCCCACGACCACAACGCTCAGCCTGGAGCGGCGCCTTGGGGTGCTCAAGCTCTGCGGGGCTTGGAACCTGCCGATCGTGGAGGATGACGCATTCGGCTATCTCGGAGTGCACGGCGCGCAGGTGCCGCCGCCTCTGCGCAAGCTCGGTCCCCGCCAGTCGGTGATCTACGTCGGCACCCTCTCGAAGATCGTCGCCCCCGGCCTGCGGATCGGCTGGATCATCGGACCGCATCCGATCATCGCGCGCCTCGCCGACATCAGGGCGCAGATCGACCTCGGCACGCCGGGCCCAGTGCAGGGGCTCGCCGCCGCATTCCTCGCGAGCCCGGCGTGGCCCCGCCACGTCGATGCGGTACAGCGCGCGCTACGCACGCGCCGAGACGCGTTTTGCGAAGAGTTGCGACCGCTCGCGGACATCGGCGCGTCATGGGCGGTTCCGAGCGGAGGACTCTACGTGTGGGTCCGCTTTGGCGATGCCGGCAGAGACCGCACCCGGCTGGAACGCGCGATCGCCGCGGGCGTCGTATATGGCCCTGGAACCATGTACGGAGCAGGGGATGGCTTCGCGCGGCTGAATTATGCCTACCTGCCGCAGGAGCAGGCCGCGCGGGGCATCCGCCGGTTGGCCGCCATTTGAACGCCTGTATGCCGGACTCGATCTGGGTGCCGCCAGGCCGAAATGGCGGCGCGTACCGACAGGTTGTCAGCAAGGCGCGAGCCCGAGCCTCGGGTTCCCGGAGGTGCGAAACGGCGGGCGCGCCCGATGCCGCCCGCGGGGAGAACCGGGCGGGGATGACTCCGAAGGATGGGCCGTTCGGCCACTGGAATGGAAGCGGATCCCAATGCAAGGATGTGGTATCGAGATCGGGAGGGGGAGGGCAGTTCAATGCGGGCCCGCAATGCACTTGCGGCCGGTCTGCTCCTGAGCGTCGCCCTTGCCGGCGCCGCGCCCGCGCCACACGCCTTCAAGTCGTCGCGGCAAGTGGCCGACCTCCGCTACCTCGAACGCAAGCTCCTGCAGCACCCGCTGCTGCAAGAACCCGGCAAGCTGGCCGCCTTCCGGCGGTTTGCCTCCGGGATTGTGGCGCGGGCCGCGCAGCCGCTTTCCGCCTGGCGGTTCGCGCTGGCCGCAGACCAAATGGCGAACTGGTTTCATGACCCGCACACGATGATCTCTGCGCAATCACCCAGTGCTCCGCTCGAATATATCCCGGTCCTGTTCTACTGGTCTCCGCAGGGACTCCTCGCCGTGCACATGCCGGGGACGCCAAAGCAGGTGACGACCGGGGACCGCGTGCTCGCCATCTCCGGCATCACCCCGGCGAAGCTCCTGCGCCGCCTGCCCCGCTTTTTCTCCGGCAGCCGCTACTGGCTGCGCTCCGCGATGTTGACGGAAGGGCTTTCGGAGGGCACGATCTTGCACTGGCTGGGCGCCGTGGGCCCCGGCGGAACGGTCACCCTGCGCCTGCAGCGCGCGAGCGGCGCGAGTTACACGGTGGCTCTCGCGTTGCGCGCGATGACCCGGCAGATGAGCGCTCTATGGAACCGCTTCGGGGCGCAGATCTCTCGGCGCCTGAGCCTGCCGCCCGGATTGCACTGGACGGTCGGCCCGGTCTGGCGGTACGCCGTGACGCCGCGCTACGGGTACTTCGTGCTCGCGCAGTGCGACGACACGCCTGCGTACGAGCGGGCCGTCGATGCCTTCTTTCGCCAGGTGCAAGCGGCTGGCGCGCCCAATGTCATCCTCGACCTGCGGGGGAATCCCGGCGGCAACTCCGCCGTCATCAACCGCTGGCTCCAGCACCTCCCGCCGGCCTACGCGGCGTCGGCCGGATTCCTCGAGGTGCCCGTCCAGCCTGTGTTCCAGGGGCATCTCTACGTGATGGAGTCGTGGAACACGTTCAGCTCCGCCACGCTGATGGTCGAGGCCCTGACGGGCCCGGGTCTCGGCGTGCGCGTCGGACAGCCGATGGGCGAGGCGACAGGTGGATGGGGTGATGTCCAGGAGTACGAGCTGCCGTATTCGCACGTCTACTTTCAGGTGTCGACGCGCTTCATCCACCCGGTCAAGGGCCCACTGCTGCCGACGCTGAAACCGCAGATCCCACTGGCGCTGACGGCGGCGGATCTGCGCCAAGGCATCAACCCCGTCGCGCGGTGGCTGCGAACGTTGACGCAACCTCCTGCCGTGCCGTCGCACTAGAGGGCTGAAGGCACGAAGCATGCGCGCTGCCGTGCGGAGCGGGGAAAACTGAGCCGGGCCGCCGGAGACAGGCGCACGCAATGATATAATGTGCGCGAGTTCAGCCAAGGGGTGTTCGTTTGCAATATCCACTGCTGCCGCTGCGCGGCGTACTCGTGTTCCCCGGGCTCGTGGTGCCGCTCGAGGTCGGGCGGGAGCGTTCCGTGCGCGCACTCGAGCAGGCGTGGGACACGGAGCACCGCCTTGTATTCGTGAGCCAGCGAGACCCGCGGGAGGATGAGCCGAATCCAGAGGACCTCTTTCCGGTCGGCGTCGTCTGCGAGATCAAGCAGGTTGTGAAACTGCCGGACGGTACATGGAAAGCCGTCGTGTATGGTGAAGAGCGGGTCCGCATTGATTCCTTCCCGGACAAGGAAGACTACTTCCTCTGTGACGTCGAGCCGCTCGAGGAGATTCCCGCCCCGGACAACGAGGAGACCGAGGCGTCGATGCGCGCCGTCATCCACCTCTACGAGGAGTACCTGAAGCTCGGGCGCAAGATGCCCGGAGACGCCAGCCTCTCGATATCCACCGAAGATCCGGGGCGCCTGTGCGACGCGGTCGCCTCGAACCTCGACGTGAAGATCGAGGAGCGCCAGGAAGTCCTCGAGACCCTGGACGTGCAAGAGCGCCTGTTGCTCGTGCACCGCATCCTGACGAAACAGATCGATCTCCTGGAGCTCGAGCGCAAGATCCACGCCCGCGTCCGGCGCCAGATGGAAAAGACCCAGAAGGAGTACTACCTGCGCGAGCAGATCAAGGCCATCCAGCGCGAACTCGGTGACCACGAGGACCCGGCCGGCGAGGCCGACGAGTGGCGCAAGAAGATCAAGGACGCGAAGTTGCCCGAGAAGGCGGAGGAAAAGGCGCTGCGCGAGGTGGACCGCCTCGAGCACATGCCGCAGATGTCGGCCGAGGCCGTCGTCGTGCGCACCTATCTCGAGTGGCTGACGAACCTGCCGTGGGAGACCCGGACCGAGGACGTGCTGGACCTCAAGGAGGCCCAGAAGATCCTCGACGAGGACCATTACGGCCTCAGCAAGGTGAAGGACCGTATCCTCGACTACCTCGCGGTGCGCGCGCTGCAGCCGGAGATCAAGGGGCCGATCCTCTGCCTGGTCGGGCCGCCCGGCGTCGGCAAGACGAGCCTCGGGCGCTCCGTCGCCAGGGCGCTCGGGCGCAATTTCGTCCGCATCAGCCTGGGAGGCGTGCGTGACGAGGCGGAAGTGCGCGGCCACCGGCGCACCTACGTCGGCGCGCTGCCGGGACGGATCATCCAGGGCATGCGCCAGGCCGCCAGCAGGAACCCCGTGTTCCTGCTCGACGAGGTCGACAAGATGGCGCAGGACTTCCGCGGCGACCCGGCCGCGGCGCTCCTCGAGGTGCTGGACCCGGCGCAGAACAGCGCCTTCTCCGACCACTACATCGAACTGCCCTTCGACCTCTCGCACGTCCTGTTCATCACGACCGCCAATATGGCCCAGGGCATCCCGCAGCCGCTGCTCGACCGCATGGAGACGATCACGCTGCCGGGCTACACAGAGGAGGAAAAGGCGCAGATCGCGACTCGCCACCTCATGCCGCGGCAGATGCAGGAGCACGGCCTGCAGGCCGGCGACCTCGAACTCGGGCGCGGAGTGCTCGAGCAGGTGGTGCAGGGCTACACCCGCGAGGCGGGCGTGCGCAGCCTCGAGCGCCAGATCGCGACACTCTGCCGCAAGGCGGCGCGGCGCAAGATCGCCGGCAAGGGCCGCTTGCGCGTCACGCCGAAGAGTCTCGAGAAGGAACTCGGCCCGCGCCGCTTCCACGCGCACACACTGCGGCGGGAGGATGAGGTCGGCGTCGCGACGGCGCTCTACTGGACGGAGGTCGGGGGAGACGCGATGCCCATCGAGGTCACCGTCGTGCCCGGCAAGGGCAACCTCGTCCTTACCGGCAAGCTCGGGGAAGTGATGCGCGAGTCGGCGCAGGCCGGCTACACCTATGTGCGGTCCCGCCGCGAAGAGCTCGGGATCGGCGACGAGTTCCCGGACCGCGTCGACGTCCACATCCACGTTCCCGAAGGCGCGACGCCGAAGGAGGGCCCGTCCGCAGGCATCACCATGGCGACCGCGCTCGCGTCCGCCCTGAGCGGGCGCGCGGTGCGCGCGGATCTCGCGATGACGGGAGAGATCACGCTGCGCGGCAAAGTCCTGCCGATCGGCGGCCTCAAGGAGAAGACGCTCGCGGCCCACCGCCTGGGCGTGCACACTCTGATCGTGCCGCGGGAAAACGCGCGCGACCTCGAGGAGCTGCCCGCCAAGGTCCGCCACGGCATGGATTTCGTGCTCGTGGAAAACATGGACCAGGTGCTGCAGACGGCGCTGCAGCCCTCGCCGGCCCACTGATGAACATCCGCTTCCTGCAGTCCGCGATGGCGCTCGAAAGCTGGCCTGTCACGGGTCTGCCCGAGGTCGCGATCTTCGGCCGTTCGAACGCCGGCAAGAGCACGCTGATCAACACGCTCGCCTCGGCCCGGGTCGCGCGCGTCTCGCGCGATCCGGGCCGCACGCGTACGCTGAATTTCTTTGACTGCGGCGACCTTTTGCTCGTCGATCTGCCGGGCTATGGCTACGCGCGCGTCTCGAAAGAGCAGGAACAGCGCATCTACGCCGTCATGCGCCGGTACGTGGAACGGCGCGAAGCGCTCCGCGGCGCGATCCAGCTCGTCGACATCCGCCACGCGCCGAGTCCTCTCGACATCGCGTGGCACCGCGAGCTCGTCGAGCGCGGACAGCCGCTTCTGCTCCTGCTCGGCAAGGCGGATCAGATCGGCCGCGGCCGCTGGCGCAGCCGCGAGCAGGAGATCGTCGCCGCACTCGGCGGGCTGACTCCGGCGGTCTTCTGGTCGGCGCGCACGTCCGACGGCAAGCGCGCCGTCGAGGAGTTCCTGTTGCGCGTGCGCGCGCAAGGGACAAGATGAGAGTTGTCTGAAGTGCTGGTCCAAATTACATAAAGGTTGCAAGTGACAGAGCGGCGAAGCCTTGGCCATCAAAGCAGAGCGTGAGGTGTCTTCCCCCTATGTTGCTCACCGATGCGGAAATCTCCCTCCGGCCCCGCGGACCCCGTGACCTGATCGAGCTCGACTGGTCGGGGGACGCGGAGGCAGAAGGCTACGGCCGGGAACTCCAGGGAAGCCCGTGGAGCCAGATGTGGGACAGGCGGCGCCGGCAGGCCTTCTGGGTCTGCATCGACGGCGAGGTGGTCGGCGAGGCCGACCTGTTCGACATTCGGCGCGGCGACCGCACGGCGGAGCTGCGCATCGGGCTCGCGCCGTCGCAGTTGCTCGGCAAGGGCTATGGCCGCCGGGCGGTGCGCATCGCGCTCGAGTACGCTCGCGAGCATCTGCAGCTCGCCAGTGTATATCTGCGCGTCCGCGAGTCGAACGCGCGCGCCGTCCGCTGCTATCTCGCCGAGGGGTTTCGGCGCCACGGCCGGCTGCAGGGCGAGCGCTTTCCCGATCCGATCCTGCTGATGCACCGCGACCTAACGGTGGAAGGCATCGCGCAGGGCCTGCAGCGAGGGGCCGGCGTCGAACGCGCCGTCGGGGAGGCCGCTGCCGGCAAACTCCCGCTCTAGGTTCCCGGTCACCTCGGCGGACAGCGTGAGCGAGGTGCTGAACACCCCCTCCGCGCGGGCTGCCAGGACGCTGCGCAGGAGGCCTGCCGGCGAGGTCGTCGGCGAGAGCGGCCGCAGCGCGAGGGCGATGCGGCCGGGATCCTCCGTCGAGAGGCGCCAAAGGCCGAGGTTCAAGGCGCGCAGGAGATCCAGGGTGAGCAGCGGGTCCTGCCGCAGCACCTTGCGGCGAGCGAGCACGAGACAACTGGGATAGGGGCCGAGTTCGTCCGGGAGCGCCTGGGCGAGCTCGGCCCTGCCGCT
>JAKAPV010000019.1:18134-20272 GCA_021806845.1 Bacillota bacterium
GGGATCGCTTGCGAAGGCGTCGATGCCGCCGCTCTGTGCGACAGGCTCCGGCAGCGGCGTGAGCACGCCGCGGTAGCGTCCGAGCGCCGCGTCGAACGCCTGCTGGTCGGCGCCCGGCGCGACGTAGAGACTCTGGTGGTCGAGGGCGGACCAGCCGAAGAGATCGCTCTCATGCCAGAGCAGGACGTCCGGCGGAGAGGCGCAGACGGCGCCGAGCGCCACCCAGCCCTTGGTCGCCAGCTGCGGCAGGGCGCTCGAGGGAGCGATCACGTACGGCGCCTTGAGGGCCGCATGGCCGCGCGCGATGTGCAGCGGCAGCGGCAGGCTCCCTTCCGCCAGCAGCGCCGGCGCTCCGGCCAGGGGCTCGCCGATCAGGCCGAGCGCCAGTGCGGGCCGCACGGGCGCCTGGGGGCCGCAGCCCGCGAGCAGCAGTGCGGCGCCGAGCGCCGCCGGCCAAAGCCGCCTCATGGGTGCGTGAACTGGCGCCAGCCGCCGCCGGACGCCAGCAGGATGGCGAGGTAGATGAGCGCGCCGATGCCGATCGCGGCGAGGGTCGAGAGCCACAGCGAGGCGCCCAGGGAGAGGGTGCCGCTGCGGAGGATGAAGAGTCCCGCGGCGAGACCGGTCGCGGCGAGGGCCGGCGGGCCGAGCAGGCGCCGCAGGTTCGCGGTGTAGCCGATCGCCCGCGCGAGCGAGCGGTAGTTGAGCGCGAAGGAGATCGCGAAGTCAACCGAGATGCCGAGGATCACGGCCCGCATGCCGATGCCCGGCAGCGCGGTCAGCGTGTAGACGATCAGCAGACGCACCCCCGAGCCGACGAGTCCGTTCCACATCGAGAGCGATGCGAGGCCAAGGCCACGCAGGACGGCCGACACACTGGCCTCGAGGTAGACGAAGGGCGCGGCGAGGGCGAGCGGCACCATCAGGTCGCCGACTTGCCTCTGGCCATAGAAGAGGATGCCGAGTGTATGGCCGTAGAGGGCGAAGACGACGCTCGCGGGCAGTGACACCACGAGCGCCAGGTAGATGGCCTGGCCGGTGCGCATGCGCACGAGCGCGAGGTTCTTGCGCGCGAAGGCGTCGGAAACCGCGGGGACGAGTGCCGATGTCAGGGCGAAGGTGATCACGGTGGGGAAGAAGAGCAGCGGCAGCGCCATGCCGGTGAGGTTGCCGAAGAAGGCGGTCGCCGCATCCCGGCTGAGCCCGCCGGCCTCGAGCCGGCGGGGGATGATGGCGGCGTCGAGGAACTCCGTGATGCTGCCGATGATCCGGGTGAAGCTGATCGGCAGCGCCATCGCCAGCAGTTCGCGCAGCACGCCGCGGGAGGAGGCGGCCGCGTAGGCCGCGGCGGATGGCGCGGGACCGGGGCGGATGAAGAACGTGACGGCGAGCACCAGCATGCCGCACATCTCGCCGATCACCATGCCGGCCGCGGCGGCGGCCGCTCCCCACTCGATGCCGCGCGGCAGGAATTTGTCGATCAGCCAGAGCGCCGTCACGATCCGCACGACCTGTTCGATCACGGCCCCGATCGCCGAGGGGGTCATGCGCTGCAGGCCCTGGAAATACCCTCGCAGCACCGACGAGACGGCCACGATCGTCAGCATCGGCACAAGCGCGATCAGGGGATATATTGCGCGCGGGTCGGCGAGCAGGTAGCGGCTCACCGTGCGCAGGCTGAAAAGCAGCAGCGCGGTGATGCCCACGGACGTCAGGAGCACGAAGCGCAGGGCCGTGCGCAAGACCGCCCGCACGCCGCGCGGATCCAGGGCGGCGCGCTCCGCCACGACCTTCGACACCGCGACGGGGAGGCCCGCGGTTGCGGCAGTGATCGCCACGTGCAGCACCGGGAAGGCGAATCCGAGGAGGCCCATGCCCTGGCTCCCCAGCCGCTGGGCAAGCACGATCCGATAGAAAAACCCGAGAACGCGATTGACAAGGCCCGCGCCGAAGAGGGTCAGCGTGCCCTGTACGAGAGTGCCCAAGCGGCAGATACCCCCCGTGGAGGGGTATGGTTCACAAGCCGCGAACATGCTGTCCGCCGAGCGAAGTCCCGACGGATACACTGGAGCAGGGCGAAACGGGGAGGTGCAGCCTGCGGCATGGATCGCACGAGCATTGAGGAATGGCCTCTTCAT
>JAKAPV010000248.1 GCA_021806845.1 Bacillota bacterium
CCCGCAAGGCCCTCCTCGAGATGGGGCCGCGCGCCGTGATCATCACGCTCGGGGCGAGGGGCGCGCTCGTGGCCACCCGCGAGGAGACAAGGATCCTCCCGGCGCCGCGCGTGCAGCCCATCGACACGACCGGAGCCGGGGACGCGTTCCTCGGCGCGCTCGCCTACTGGGTCTGCCGGCATGGCGAGGACCCCTTCGGCGCGGCGGCGCTCGCCGTGCGAGTGGGGGCGCTCTCCACGACGCGCCGCGGAGCCCAGGCGGGCATGCCGACCGGCGAGCAGCTGCGGGCGGCAGGCGTAGCCCTGTAAAATTCCTTGGCATCTTAGGAGCAGGTGATAGCACTTGAGTGTTGAAATCTACCTGTTGCATTGGCTCCAGTCCGGCGCCCTGACGCTCGGGCTCGGCGGCCTGGTTGCAGCAGTGACACGGTGGGCGAGCTGGATCGGCGTGCTCGGTGCCGTCTTGGTCTTCCTCGTCGCCCCGCGGCGCGCGGAAGCACTGCGCCGCGCCGCCTTCTACGGCCTCGTCGCCGGCGTGCTCTCACTGCTCCTCGCGCATTCGCTGGCAGGCGCCTTCGTGCGCCCGAGACCGCCGCTGGTGGGCGGCGCCCTCGTCCAGCCGCTCCTGCCGCTCCCCTCCACCTCCTCCTTCCCGTCGCGCACGGCCGCCTTCCTCTTCGGACTGGCCGGGGGCCTCTTTGCCGGGGGTGAGGACGCCGCGATGCTGGCCCTGCTCTGGGGCCTGATGGCGGCGGTGGCGGAGATGGCGGCGGGGCTCGCCTTCCCGACCGATGTGATCGGAGGAGCGATCCTCGGGCTGAGCGCGGCCTGGGCGGTCCTGGTGGCCCGCGGCATCTTCGAGAGGCCGCTTTCCTGGCTCCTGCGGTATGGGGGGTGGACGACGTCCAGCCAGCGACATCGCCCAGACCGCTGACCCGCATGCGGACCTTCCTCGGCATCCTCTTCGCGCTTGCCTTCGGTTTTCTCGCCGCGACCGGCGCGGGCACGGCCTACGCGCTCTACCGCCTGCCGCAGCTCGAGGCGCTCCCGGCGCGGATCGCAGCGCAGCAGAAGGCGCGAGGCCTGCCGGTGGTGCCGCTCTCGGCGATCTCGCCGGAGCTGCCCCGCGCGCTCCTCGCGACCGAGGACAACACGTTCTACACCAACATCGGTGTGAGCTTCGAGGGCATCGCCCGCTCCCTGATCGTCGACATCGCCTCCGGCCGCTTCGTCGAGGGGGGCTCGACGATCACGCAGCAGCTCGTGCGCGACCAGCTGCTGACGCTGCAGAAGACGATCCCCCGCAAGCTCGAGGAGATGGTGCTGGCGATCGCGCTGACGCAGATCGAGCCGAAGCGGGAAATCCTCGACCTGTACCTCAATCAGGTATACTTCGGCAACGGGGCGAGCGGCGTCTACGCGGCGTCCAAGGTCTACTTCGGGCGCACCCCGAACGAACTGACGGCCGCCCAGTGCACGCTCCTCGCTGGTCTACCCCAGGCCCCCTCGCTGTACGATCCCCTGACGAACCCTTCCCTGGCGAAGCGGCGCCAGCGGGAAGTCGTGCAGGCGATGGAGCTCGCAGGGGTGCTGACGAAGAAGGCCGGGAGCGCGATCCTCCGGGCGCCCTGGCAGCTGCGCTGATGGACATCGCCCTCCTGCGGGCCCTCCACGGCATGCCGCCCTGGCTCGCACCGGTCGCCCTCGCCTTCAGCTTCCTCGGCGACTTCGGCGGCATCTTCCTTTTGATCGGCCTCTACCTCCTGGTCTTCCGCCGCGGCGAGCGGCGGCGGGCGGGCGCCGTGATCCTCGCGGCACTGATCCTCGTGCTGATCGCCGTCGACCTCGTGCTGAAGCCGCTCGTGCACCGCCCGCGCCCCTTCGCGGTGCTCGGCATGGGGGTGCTCACGGGGCCGGTGCCGCAGGGTTCGAGCTTCCCCTCCGGGCACGCGACCGCGGCCTTCGCGGGCGCGGTCGCCTGGATCCGGACGCTGGCGCAAGGATGGCGCTCGCGGCTCGTGCCGCTCCTCTACGCGGCCCTCGTCGGCTGGTCCCGGATCTACCTCGGGGCCCACTGGCCGAGCGACGTGCTCGCTGGCGCCCTGCTCGGGGCGCTCCTCGGATACCTCGCTGAACGCTACATTCCAAGCTCCTTTCTGGGAGGTGCCTCCTGATGGCCATGCCGCACGCCGCAATCCTGGGTATCGGGGCCTACGCGCCCTCGCGCGTCATGACGAACGCGGAGCTCGAGCAGAAGGTCGATACGAGCAACGAGTGGATCATCGAGCGCACGGGCATCGAGGAGCGGCACATCGCCGCCCCGGACGAGGCGGCCTCCGATCTCGCGCTCAAGGCAGCGCGCGACGCCATGGCGATGGCGGGGGTCACCCCCCAGGACCTCGACCTCATCGTCTGCGCGACGGTGACGGGCGACACGCCCTTCCCCTCGACCGCCTGCTGGCTGCAGTCGAAGCTCGGGGCGCCGCAGGCCGCCGCCTTCGACATCGCGGCGGGCTGCACGGGCTTCCTCTACGGGATCCACGTCGTGCAGAACCTGATCCGCTCCGGCGCCTACAAGAAGGTGCTGCTCGTCGGCGTCGAGGTGCTCTCGCGGGTGCTCGACTGGACGGACAGGTCCACCTGCGTCCTCCTGGGCGACGCCGCCGGTGCCGCGATACTGGGAGCCGCGGTGGACGAAAGCGGCATCCTCGCCTCGAACATCGCGGCGGACGGCGACAAGGGGGAGCTCCTGCACCTCCCCGCCGGCGGCTCCCGGCACCCGGCGAGCCACGAGACGGTGGACGGCCGTCTGCACTACTTCAAGATGAACGGGCGCGAGACGTTCAAGCACGCGACGCGCAACATGGGGGAGATCGCGCAGAAGACGCTGCGCGACGCGGGGCTCGGCCTCGGCGACGTGGACCTGCTCGTGCCGCACCAGGCGAACCTTCGGATCATCACCTACCTCGCGAAGGCGCTCGACGTGCCGATGGAAAAGGTCTTCACCAACGTCCAGCGATATGGGAACACGAGTTCCGCCTCGATCCCGCTCGCCCTGACGGAAGCCTATAAGGCGGGCCGCGTGCAGAAGGGCCAGGTCATCTTGATGGTGGCGTTCGGCGCGGGACTCACCTGGGGCGCCACCGCGCTGCGCTGGTAGAAAATCCCTCTCTCTCCCCCCGGAAGTCTCTCTTCCGGGGGGAGGTGTGTTAAAGCGTGCCAGGCGGGAGAGGCACGTGGAACGAACAGGTTCTCTCGAAGGGGGGATTGACCACCGCCACCATAAGTGTCTTCGTCAGCGATCACCAGAGAGAACCCATCCGGCCTTAGTCGGTCGCGACGTCGCTTGTGTTGAAGGGTCTGCATTGAGGCGACCACGATATGCCGATCGTGTTCGTCTCGCTCTGCCTTGACAACACCGATCTGCTCTTCGGGCCACACCCACCCGAACTTCTCGACCGTAGCTATTTGGGTTGACGTTTTGCCGACGCATTTCCCGTTGGCGAGATACATGCCTGTGAGTCGCCGCTAGCCGCTACAGCTTACTGTTGAAATACCCTTGCGACACCCGCAGTTGCCGCTTCCGGATCTCGTCCCAAAGATGTCCGTGGATCTCCCCGCTTCCTTTGGAAACCTTGGTGCGGAGAATCGTGCCGTCGGGCAACACCTTGCGGTAATAGTAGTGATCCGTCTCCCGATAGAGAGTCCACCCATCGGCTTCGCAGAACCGTCGCAACTCTCGCCAACTAGGCATGAATCAGTTCCGCGACGTGCTTCACGTCCGGCTGCAAAAGAACCCTCAGGACGTGCGGCAGGTGGGCACGCCGATTTGGTGCGTGGCGGTATTGATCGAAGTTCTCCCAGTACTCTTTTGCATAGTCGACGAGATCCCGCGCTAGCGCCAGACGAAGAGCATCAAGAGATTCCGCGTGCCCTACAAGGTCGATCTCTTGCAAGGCGCCCGTGACGGACTGGTCGTCCTCAAGATGATGCACCATCGCCAGTTCGTACGGCTCCAGCATCTCGTTCAGGAGATCGACCGAAATGGCCGTGAACAAGTCGCGGTTGCGCTTGACGACGATCGGACGCGACCCGTGCACCACCATGTCGATGAACGAGCCCCAGCTTTGGCGTACGCGCGTAGCCTCCTGAAAAGAGCCAAGCACCTTTGCCATGAGAACCACCTCGTCGCCTCCCATTATAGCGGCTTGCACGTTCTGTACATAGCGTACACTCTGTTCGGTTTTTTAGTCATGCGCCGGGGGTAATTGACTAGGGCGAATCGCCTGGGACGAGGGTGCAGTTACCGAGACAGGAGTACGTGTCCATGACCCAGCTGAAACACG
>JAKAPV010000249.1 GCA_021806845.1 Bacillota bacterium
CCGCAGCTCGAGGCCGTAGTTATATACCACGCGGACGCATCCGAACGTCCGCGCGAGCATCGCCCGCTGCGCTGCGGTCGGGTAGCACCGAAACCGGTACGCTCGCTCGTGTCGAGATACCATATCCAACCATTCGACAACTGGAAGAGGCTTTCTCCTCGACCTGAAGGTCGAGGTATCCGCATGATATGATGATGAGACAAGACCAAGGGATCGTGAATCCAACCTGCTCTGCGGAGGAAGCGTATGCGCGCAAACAAGGCGGTTGTTCCGGCGGCTGGCCTCGGTACGCGGTTTCTGCCCGCGACCAAGGCACAGCCCAAGGAGATGCTGCCGGTCGTCGACAAGCCGGCCATCCATTACATCGCAGAAGAGGTCATCGCCTCGGGGATTGATGACCTGCTGATCGTGACAGGACGGGGCAAGCGGGCCATCGAGGACCACTTCGACCGCTCCATCGAACTGGAGCAGCTCCTTGAGGGCAACCCGAGCCTGCGAGAGCTGCAGGACCTGCTCGACCGCCTGCAGGTCTTCTACGTGCGCCAGGGCAGGCCGCTTGGCCTGGGGCATGCGATCGCCTGCGCGGAGCGGCACGTCGACCAGGAGAACTTCGCCGTGCTGCTCCCGGACGATCTCTACCTCTCCGACGAGCCGGCGCTCGCCCAGCTGCTGGCGGCGGCGGAGGAACTCGACGCCCCAGTCGTCGCGGTGCGGGAGGTACAGCCGCAGGACGTGCACCGCTACGGCATCATCGCGCCGCTGCCCGAGGGCGGCCTGCGCGAAGGCGTCCACCGGGTGGAGGACATGGTGGAGAAGCCGGACCTCGAGAAGGCGCCCTCGCGGCTCGCCGTGGTCGGCCGCTACGTGCTCCCCCCGTCGATCTTCGGCCACCTGCGGGCGACGCAGCCGGGGGCCAAGGGTGAGATCCAGCTGACGGACGCTCTGCGCGCGCTCTGCAAGGAGCGGCCCGTATACGCGGTGGAGGTGCGCGGCGAGCGCTACGACATCGGAGAACCGCTCGGGCTCTTGCAAGCGCAGATCGGATTCGCGCTTGTGCGGGCCGATCTCGGAGATGGAGTGCGCGAGCTCCTGCGCTCGATGCTCTGAGATTCTTCCGGCGATCGGCAGCCCCGGGGATGCTTTTGGCAGCCCCGGGGCTTTGGTCTGCGCGCTTTTAGTGGCTCGGGAACGGATAGGGCAGCGTCTGCACCGCCTGCGTCTCCGCCGGCGTCATGGTGGGGAGGCGGTAGAAGGAGATGCCGATCGCGCCGGCGTCGCTAGCCGCCTGGAAAGCGGCTTCCTCTTCGAATTCGGTCGGGCTGAACACACCTTGCCCTCCGCCCGAGAACATGTCGTAGGTCTGGCCGATCACCGACACCGGGATGCCGGGGTTGCCCGAGAGCTGGTGGATCAGGCCGACCGTCTGGTAGACGTAGTTGTACGCGCTGAGGAAGTTCTCGCCGAGGGCCTGGTAGTGCCAGTAGTCCATCGGCGCGTAGGCGGTGACGTACGGCGCCAGCGCGGCGAAGGGATAGTCCTCGTGGTAGATCGGGGGATAGGTGACGGCGACGAACACGCCCTGCGGTCCGAGGGCCTGCCGCACCGCCTGGGCATACGGCCCGACCGCGCCCGCGGAGATGTTCTCCTCGATGTCCGCCGCGATACCGTCCGCCTTGTCGCCGGTCGGGGCCGCGTACTGTACGACCTGCGTCGTTAGGTTCTCGTCGAGCGAGACGTTGTTGAGATACGGGTATACCCACGCCAGCACCGCGATGCCGGCGTCGTGCGCGCGGTAGAGGAAGTGGCGCAGTGCGGAACTGCCGTAGAAGCCCCAGGTGCCCTCCACCTCGAGATACACATGCGTGACGCCGAGCTGCTGGAGCTGCGTGATCAGCTGGCTCTGGTTCGCCTTCGCCCAGTCGCTCTCGAGCAGCCAGACGCCCTTGCCCGCCACGACATCCGCGGCGTTCGCCACGACCCGGAAGGTGACGCTCACGGGCCGCAGCGAGGGGGTTGAGGTCGGCGTCACGAGCACCGTTTCCGTGCCGACCTGCGCCGGGGTGAAGGTCGCCGCGGCGCCGGGTCCCGGAAGGGACGCGCTCGTCTGGGAGAGCGAGCCCGCGCTGCCGCCGGTCGGCTGCAGCGTCACCGAGATCGGCTGGGAGATGGGGTTGTCGTAGGCGTCCGCGGCCATCACGCGCAGCGATGCCGTCTGGCCCAGGGCGACGACCGTAGAGGGCGCACCCGTCGCGATCAGCTGCGTCGGAGCTCCCGGCTGGACGACCCAGGTCGCCTGCGTCGTGCCATAGCCGGGAGCGCTCGCGGAGAGGGACCACGTCCCGGCCTCATCCTCGCTCAGGTTGAAGGCAGCGGCGCTGCCCGCGGCGGTCGCGTGCAGCGTGGCGACCGCAATGCCCTGCGGATTCGTCAGCGTGAGGCTGACGTTCGCCGCCGGCGCCGGCGTGCCGTTGCCGATCACCTGCACCTGCGCTGCGACCTGCTGACCTGCCGTCGCGACGGTCGGGCTGGACATCGAGAGGGTGCCGAGCTGCGGCACGATGACCGTCCAGGTGGCCTGCGCGTAAGCATTCAGGGGGTTCGACGCCGTCAGCGTCGCCGTGCCTGTCCCCACCGCCTGCACCTGGAAGGTCGTGCCGGAGGCGGTCCCGCCGCTCTGGCCGCTTCCCACCACCGCAAGCACGGAGGGGTCCGACGAGGTCAGCACGATCGGCGACGTCTCGCTCGCGCCCTGCGGCGGCAGGACCGTCGCGGTCTGGGTCTGGCCCGGCAGGATTGTCCCGGGGCTTGAGAGCTGCAGAGCGCCGAAGGGCTGCGCCAGCGTGTCGAAGGCCGCCGTGGCGGGCGCGACGCCGGGAGCGCTGGCCTGCAGCTGCCAGGCGCCGGCCGAAGTCGGGGAGAAGGTGAAGGTCGTCTGTCCGTTCTGCGCCGTGCCTGTCAGGGTTTGCGGCGCGGCGCCCGCGCTCGTCGCGGTGACGGTGACCGGGGTCGGGGCGGCGGTCGTGTCCCGCGCCCCTGTCTGGTCGAGGATCGTGGCCGTGAATCCGACCTGCGAGCCTACGCCGGCCACCTCCGGGAGCTGGTAGATCGCGAGCTGCGTCGGCTGCTGCGCGGTGATCGTGAACGACTTCGTCACGGTGCTGCCAGGCACGGTCGCGGTGAGCGTATACTGCCCGGGCGCCTGGGCGGTGAAGCTGTTGCCGCTGACGGTGCCGCCGCTCGCCGTCCAGGTGACCTGCGCCGGGATGTTCATGCCCAGGCTGTCGCGCGCCACTGACCAAAGGTTCGTCGAGGAACCGGCGGCGATCGACGTCGCGGTCGCGCCGGCGCTGATGGTGGATACGTCCGCGGCGGCCGCCGCCGAGACCTGTGCGGGGGTGATGCTCAGCAGGCGGTAGATCAGCACAGCAGCCTGGGCGCGGTTCAGGAGGCCGGAGGGGTCGAAGTCGCCGTTCGAGAGCCCCTGCATGAGGCCGATCTGATGCGCGACGTAAACGTCTCCGGCTGCGTAGCCAGGGATCTTCGCGGCATCCTTGAAGCTGCTGGCCTTGCCGCCCTCGTCCGCGCCGACCGTCCCGAGGCCGAGGGCGCGCACGGCGATCGCCGCCGCCATCGCGCGGTTGATCGTCGCCGAGGGCGCGAACGTCGTCAGGCTCGTGCCCAGCATCAGCCCGTTGGCGGCAGCCGTCTCGATGTCCGGTGACAGCGTCCCGGACGGCGCGACGTCTTGGAAGGACGGCCCCACGCTGGAAATGGAGATGTGCAGCGCGCGCACGATCAGCGCGGCGAACTGCGCGCGCGTCACCGGCGCGAGCGGGTGGTAGAGGCCGCCTGCCTCGCCGGAGATGACGCCTTGCGCCGCCAGGGCGTCGATCGCGGGCGCCGCCCAGTAGCTCTGCGGGACGTCCGGGAAGGACGTCGTCGCAGCGCCGGCTCCCACCGGCCAGAGCGGCAACACGAGCAATGCCGCGAGCAGCGGCGCGAATTTCCGCATGTTGGTAGCCCCCATTAGTTTTTTACAAGCCTACCTTCCATTGCAACCAGCCCGCTTCCTGCCGAGCGCATGGCTGGATGACTGAGGGGAACGCTGGGAACGGGAGGCGATCGCGTGAAACTGTCTTCGCGGACTACGCTCTCGTTGTTGGCCCTGCTCACGCTCACCGGCGGCCTCATGACGCTGCAGCCGCGCCACGGCATTGCGGCAGCCGCCCAGCAGGCAACCGGCGGCACCCTGACGGTGACGGAGGAGGAGCCGGTCCTGGCGCCTGGCAAGGGGGC
>JAKAPV010000250.1 GCA_021806845.1 Bacillota bacterium
ACGTGGGATGGAAATGAGCGTGACCGTGTGCTTCTGCGGGTCGATGTGCACGACCATCAGGATGTCCGCCTCGCCGCCTGAGGTGCCCAGCGAGAGCGGACCCTGCGCCTGGCGCGCGTTGTTTCCGATCAGCAGGATGTTGTAGGGAACGCTTTGGGAGATGTTCGGCGCCTTGCCTCCGCCGAACGATGACTGCGTGAACCAACTGGCGGCGAACGCGCCGGCGCCGATCACCACCAGCGCGATGACCAGGATCCAGACGAACTTGGCGCGCACGCGGAACCGTCTCTTCAACCGGGTATCCTCCTCGCAGCCAGGCTCGACTGCCTATCGGCAAACGCGTAGAATCGACGTTGGATTTTTCGTGGGGAGCGACCTTCATGCTGTCCCTGGAACTGCCGCTGCTCGGACCAGCCGAACAGGAACTCGCGCTCAACGCGCTTGCGAACACCCTGGCGTGCGCCCTCGACGAGGCGCTCATCGCCCGGGTGGGCGGCTTCGCCTGGCAGGAGGCGAAGCCCGAGGGCCAGCCGGATCCTCCGGGGGCGGTGCCGTCCAACCGGTATGATCGCGCCGCTCTGCACCTCTTCGTGCAGGTATGCGCCCCGCGGCACATCCAGATCCCGCCCGCGGAGGCGCAGCGGCTACTCGATCTCCTGGACGACTGCCTGAAGGTCGCAAGCCGCCTGCACGGCGGTCGGCTCTGGCCGATGATGCAAGAGAGCGTATGGCGCCGGCTGCGCGACACGCTGCAGCGCCAGCTCGGCGAGGCATCCTAGCCGTCTTCCTGCCAGCTGGCGCACACCGCGCCGTAGCGCCGGCCCGCGACATAGAGGGGAACCGAGAAGAGCGTCGTCACGCCGCCGTCATCGCGCAGGTAGGTGCGCGCGAAGAAGGCGGGACGGCGCTCGTCGAGTCGTATCCCGGCGCGCTCGAAGTCGCGCCGCGTCGAAGGATGGGGCACGCGGTCGGCCAAGAGGCCGACCCGGGATGCGGCGACGACGACGGGCTCATCGTAAATCCGCTTGAGTCTGCTATGCAAGTTATCCCAAGTCGGGTCGCCCGTCCAGTCGGCGACGTTTTTGCTGTTGTGGATAAAGCAGTACGCATTGAGGTCGGCGGCAATGACGAAGAGGTAGCGGTCTGATCGCGCGAGGTAGCTGTCGAGGATCCGCATGGCGGCCTCGTCCAACACCTCCGAGTAGCGCGTCTGATATTTCGGGGGATGGAAGCCCTGCGGAGGTACGCGGTCGACGTTGAACAGGCGCGAGAGACTGCGCACCTCGGCTCCCTGGATCGGGACGTACTGCAGGTCGAGCGCGTCGTCCAGCGTCAGGCGGCCCTCCCGGATGGCGTTGTCGAATAGCGCCTCGAGATCGGCCGCGCAGCGTTCGAGATCGTCTCGAACGTCGTCGACGAACGTACCGGCATGCACGCGCCCCAGTACGCCATAGCCGCTCTCGGCATCGCTCGAGAGGTTCTTCGCCTGTCCCTCGAGCGCCTTCGTCGCGCTGGCGAGCGCCTGCGCCTCCTCGCCGACCGCCGCCAGCCGCGCGGCCGCGTCCTGCAGGGAGGCCGTCTGCTCCTCCGTGCTGGCGGCGATGCGTTCGACGAGTTCCGAGAACTCCCCGATCCCCTGCACCACATGGCCGACTGTGCGGTTCGCCTGTTCCGTCTGCTCCGAGACATCCCCGGCAAGCGCTGCCGACTGGTGGATCGCTTCGCTCGTCTCCGCCAGTTCCTTGCGGACGGCGGTGAGCAATCCCGCGATCTCCTTCGTCGACGCCTGGGTCCGGTCCGCGAGCCGCCGGACCTCGTCGGCGACGACGCTGAAGCCGCGCCCGTGCTCCCCGGCGCGGGCCGCCTCGATGGCCGCATTCAGAGAAAGCAGGTTGGTCTGCCGGGCGACGTCAGCGATCAGATCGCTCATCTGTCCGATTCTGCCGACCGACTGTGCGAGCTGGGCCATGAGTTGCTCGGCGGCCCGGACCTGCTCCGCGATCGTGCGGCTGTCCTCCGTCGCCGCGTCCAGCAGGGCGGCTCCCTCGGAGGCCTCGCGCGTAATGCGAGAGCCGACCAGGGCCGCCTGGGTGGCTGAAAGCGCGATCTCCTGCGCCGCCTGGCGCGTCTGGCCGATCATCTCCGTGGAGATCTGCGCATGCAATTGCACGGTGCTGGCGCCTTGCGCGACCTGCTGTACGTGCTGGGTCGTGCGCGCAGCCCGGATCGCAACCCGCGCGGTCTGGTGGGTGAAGTGCCGGATCGTCTCCTGCAGCTCCCGCAGCCAGCGGTTGACGGCCGCCGCGGACGGATTGCCGTCCGGCAGGCGCTTCGTCAGGTCGGGCTGTTCTTGCGTCACGTCGACGACTCCGGCCAGCGGCTCGAGCTCCGCCACAGGTACACCTTCCTCATGACACGCTCGCGTTGCCCGCTGTTTCGACAGATAGCGCGCCAGAACCTTTCCAAGCGGCGTCCGTCGTCCGGGTTCGGCGCCGCAGGGTTTGCCGGGCGCGAACCGAACAGGGAGGCAGGGAGGAGGAGTCGTGCCGAGCACTCTGGAGGCCGGGGCTGCGGCAGATCTGGTGCTCTCCTGGTACAGGCGGGAGGGGCGGGACCTGCCGTGGCGCCGCGAGCCGCGCACGCCGTACCGCGTGCTGGTCGCGGAGACCATGCTGCAGCAGACGCGCGCGGAGGCCGTAGCGCCCCGCTTTGAAGCCTTCCTGCAGCGATTTCCCGATCTCGCCGCGCTCGCTGCGGCACCGCTTGACGAGGTGCTGCGCAGCTGGGAAGGCCTTGGGTACTACGCGCGCGCCCGCAACCTGCACCGGCTGGCCGGTGAGCTCTCGGTGCGCGGCGGCGAGATCCCTGGCGGGCGCGCCGATCTGCTGGGCCTTTCCGGCGTCGGGCCTTATATCGCAAGCGCCTTGCGCTGCTTTGCATTCGACATCGGGGACCCGCCGCTCGACGCGAACCTGCGGAGGATCGCACTGCGCGTCAGCGGCACACCGGGGGCGCCGCTTGACGCCGCCTCGGCGACTGCCGCGCAGGAACTCTTTGGTGCCTGGTTCTCACACGCGCCGCCGGCCCAGCTTGGGGACGCCCTGATGGATCTCGGCGCCCGCGTCTGTACGGCGCGGCGCCCGCGCTGCGGCGCGTGCCCGCTCGCAGGAGTCTGCGCCGCCGCCGGGAGCGGCGATCCGGAGGCCTTCGGCGTGCGCCCTCCCAAGGCCGCGCCCAGGCTGCGGCGGATCCTCGCGGCGCAGCTCGTCTCCCCGGGCGGCCAGGCGTGGCGACCGCGGCCGCGCGCCGGCCTGCTCGGCGGACTCTGGGAGCCTCCGCACGTCTTCGGCGCGGAGGAGGCGCCCTCGCTCGAGCAGCTCCTGGCGGAAGTGCGGGAATGGGGCATCGACGGCGCGGCACCGCAGGGATCCCGCTGGCAGCTGCGGCATGCGTTTACGCACCAGGTTTGGGAGGGGGAGGTCGTGCGGCTCTTGGTGCCGGCGGCGCGTGAGCTTTCGCCGCCTGCGCTTTGGCTGGACGGCAAGGAGCTCGCCAATGTGGCTGTGCCGCGCGCCTTTCGCGCAGTCCTCGGGGGAGGTGGATGACGGTGGAGATCCGGGAGTTCCAGGCTGCGGTGGAGCAGTGGATCCGTGACAACGGCGGCTACTGGGCACCGTCCGAGAACCTCGCCCGCCTTGCGGAGGAGGTCGGGGAGATCGCGCGCCACGTCAACGCCCAGGCGGGACGCAAACGGCTGCGCGCAGATGCGGAGCCGGTGTCGGGCGAGATCGGGGATGCCCTCTTTACGCTCGCAGCACTTGCGGCCCAGCTCGGTACGAGTCTCCCGGAAGCGGCGCAGGCAGTGCTGCAAAAGCAGGCCCATCGCTCCGCAGGGAAGCTGCCGTAGGACGCGAACTGAGCCCCAAGACAAAGGAGGCGGCTGAGGGTGGCAGACGACGCGAGCGCCTTCGCGCACCTCGAGGTGGCATGGCGGCCAGACCCGGTCGCGGCGGAGGAGAGCGTCCTCGGCAGGCTCTTGCGAGAGATCGGCCTTAGCGACGCAGCCGAACTCGGACAGCGGGCGGCGGCGGATCCGGCCTGGTTCTGGGACATCGCCGTCAAGTCCCTCGGCATCCGGTTCCAGCGGCCCTACCTGGAAGTTCTGGACCTCTCGGGGGGCAGGGAATTCCCGCGCTGGTTCCGCGACGGATCATTCAACGTGGCGCACGCGGCGATCGACGTGCATGCAGACGGCCCGCTCGCCGATGCGACTGCCCTGGATTGGGAGGGT
>JAKAPV010000251.1:0-2211 GCA_021806845.1 Bacillota bacterium
TTGAGGCGCTGCCGAAGGGCGGGCGGACCGGTTTGCGGGTATTCGGCTTCGTCGACGATATTGAAAAGCTCTACGCCGCGGCCGACGTGGTGTTCGGAAAGTCTGGGGGGCTCACCGTCACGGAGGCGCTGCAGTCTGGGCTGCCGATGCTGATCTACCGGCCGATCCCGGGACAGGAGCAGGTGAACGCCGCATTCGTGGCGGACGCGGCTGCAGGCATCTGGGTGCGCGAGCCGCAGGACCTGCTTCCCGCCTACCGGCGCATCGTACGGGAGGCGGAGCTCCGTGCGCGGCTGGCCGCTGGCGCGCGGCGCCTCGCGCGTCCGGATGCGGCGCTCGAAATCGCGAAGGATGTGGCATATTGGCACGCTCGCTGAAACTTGGCATGATCGTCTTTTTCGGCGAGTTCGTTCGTACCGGGGTGCTCGTCACGCTGCTTCCGGCACTCGCGACCCAGAAGTGGCACATTGGGCTGACCGCGGCCGCCTGGGCGATATCCGCCCACTACCTCGTCGACACGCTCGGGAGGGCGCCGGCCGGTTGGCTCGTGGACCGCTGGGGCACGCGCCGGCCGCTTGCGGTCGGCATGCTGATCTCCGTCGGCGCCCTCGTGTTGCTCGTCACCGTCGGCGACAAGGTGCCGCTCTACCTGCTCACGGGACTCTACGGGATCGGCACCGCACCGCTCTGGCCAGCCACGGTCACGGAGGCGACCGGGGACCGGCATAGCAGTGTCGGCGGCGCGATGGGCTACGTCTTCGCGGCCTGGCTCGTCGGAGCGGGTCTCGGCCCGGTGCTGACCAACGTGCTCTGGCACCGCAGCTACAGCCTTGCCTTCCTGCTGGTGATCGGCGTACAGGCCGTCGGGGCGATCTGGGCGCCGCTCGTCACAGGGGTGACGCAGCGCCTGCGCCGTCCCCAGACGCCGCTCAGGACGCTGGTGGAGGCGCTCTTCCGGGTACGGCCTCTGCTGCCCGGCATGTTCGCCCAGACGATGTCGCTCGGGCTCTTCCTGCCGATCATCAACGTGTTCGCCCAGCGGGTTCTGGGCCTGAACCCGTACGGCTACGCGGAATTGCTGTTCGGCGCGGGTGCGGTCGCCGTTCTGCTGATGGTGCCGCTCGGGCACCTCTCGGACCGCATCGGGATCAAGCTGCCGCTGGTCGCCGGCTTTGCCCTCGCCAGCTTCGCGGTGCTGCTCCTCGGCGACGCGCGCAGCTTCGACAGCGCGCTCATCTTCGGTGTGCTCGCTGCGCTCGCGTACGCCTTCATTCTGCCGGCCTGGAACTCTCTGCTCGCGTCCGTCGCGCCGGACGGCGCGGAAGGTTCCCTCTGGGGCGTCTTCATGTCGGTGGAGGGACTGGGCCTCGCCGTCGGACCGGTGCTCGGCGCGCAGGCATGGAACTCGTTCGGCGTGCGCGGCCCCTTCGTGGCGGCGGCCATCGTATTGGCGATCATGGCCATCTTCTACCTCAGCTACCCGCTCTACCGCTTGCGCCGGCCTGCCGGCGCAGGAGATTAGCTTGTACGGCCGGGACGGGGAGGGAGCCCGCACAGGGCGCACAGGTTGAACTGGCTCGCAATTGTTTTGGCGATCGTTCTCCTCTACTGGGTGCTGCCGGAGATCATCTTCCACTACATGCATGCCGGCCTCGTGGCCAAACCTCGCGTCGTCGAGGACTTCGTCTGCCTCACCTTCGACGACGGCCCGGGAGCGGCGACCGCCGAGGTGCTGAACGCCCTCGGCCGCCATGGTGCCCAGGCGACCTTCTTCCTGGTCGGCGCCGAGGCGAAGCAGCATCAGGAGCTTGTGCAGCGCATCGTCGCGGAGGGGCACGAGGTCGCGAGCCACGGTGCGCGCCACCGCAGCGCCTGGTGGCTGACGCCCTGGGGCAGCTTCGCGCAGATCCGCTGTGCCCACCAGGAGCTCTCGTCGCTCGCGGGCCGGGGTGTGACATACATGCGGCCGCCGTGGGGACAGTTCAACCTCGCGATTCCGATCGCCGCCGCGCGCGAGCGGCAGCGCATCGCACTTTGGTCGTACGATCCCGGCGACTGGCGCCCGGCGCAGGATCCAGGGCAGCTCGCGGAGCGCATCATCGCGCACCTGCAGCCCGGCCAGATCTATCTCTTGCACGATGCCGGCGGGCGCGACGGACGGCTGCACACCGCGCAGGCGCTGGAGGTCGCTCTGCCGCAGCTGCAGGCCCT
>JAKAPV010000251.1:2221-4283 GCA_021806845.1 Bacillota bacterium
CTACCAGGCGGTCACTCTCGAGAAACTCCTGCGCCACGAGGAGCCGATGTCTTTCGGCCGCAGGGCGCTCCAGGCCGTCTGGGGCATCTGGGAGACGGCGTTCGAGAAGCGCAACCGGATCGAGCGCCTGGGCGATGCGCGCAGCGTGATGCGCATCGGACGCGTGACCTACCGCGGCACGCAGGCGCGCCTCAAGGACGGGCGGCTCGTCCAGCCGGGCGATGCGGTCGGCGAACTGCACTTCCGCAATCCGCAGCTCGCGGCACTTGGAGCGATGCGGGCCCTGCCGCTCGTCGACAGGGCCATGCGCGACCTCGCCAAGGTGATCGTCGAGGATCCGCGCTACCGTGACCTCGACGTCTTCTTCGGGATCTCCGTCGCCTTCCGCGGCGCGCGGCGGTTCGGCTTCGAGGTCGTGGACCTCGACTTGCCGCCGCTGCGCAAGTTCTTCGCCGGGAGCTACCTGCGCTGGGTCATGATGGTGTACCATCCGCAGGGACTCGAGCGACTCAGCCACCGGCGCTCCGAGTTGGAGCCGAAGGGCGTCTTCATCACGCGGGAGACGATTCTCGCGCGCTACGGCCCGCAGGAGTAGGCGGGCGGGAGGAGGATGGGAGTGGCGTCGTTACGACTGCGCGATCTGCCGGCGCTGCACCGCGCACTCACAGAGCCCGACGTCGAGGCGCTGCTGCGGCACTACCCGCAGGACCTCGTCCACGACGCGCTGCGTGAGGCGCTCTCCGCACTGCGCAAGCGCGTGCAGGCAGGGGAGATCGTGTCCCCGCAGGAGGCGCAGCCGGCGACACTCGCCGCCCGCGCGCGGGACGCGCTCGCGTGGCTGGAGCGCCCTTCTCTGCGCGGCGTGCTGAACGCGACAGGCGTGGTCGTCCATACGAACCTCGGCCGCGCCCCTCTCGCGGCCGCCGCCGCAAAGGCCGCCCATGAGGCGGCCGCGCGGTACGTCGACCTCGAGTACGACCTCGAAGCGGGTGCCCGCGGTAGCCGGCAGGACCATCTCGAGCCGCTGATCTGCCGCTTGACGGGCGCCGAGGCGGCGGTCGTCGTGAACAACAACGCGGCCGCGGTCCTCCTGGTACTGGCGACCCTCGCGCGCGGGCGGGAGGTGGTCATCTCGCGCGGCGAACTCGTGGAGATCGGCGGCTCCTTCCGCATCCCGGACGTGATGGCGGAGAGCGGGGCGGTTCTGCGCGAGGTCGGAACGACGAACCGCACGCATCTCAAGGACTACCGCAGCGCGATCATGCCGGAGACGGCCGCGATCTTGCGCGTGCATCCTTCGAACTTCCGTCAGGTCGGCTTCACGGCCAGGGTGCGCGGGGAGGAACTTGCGGCCGTGGCCAAAGAGGCCGGTGTGCTCTTCCTCGAGGACCTCGGCTCGGGCGCGATCCTGCCCATCGGCGACGAGCCGACGGTCCGCGACGTGCTGGAGAGCGGAGCTGACGTTGTCACCATGAGCGGCGACAAGCTCGTGGGGGGACCCCAGGCGGGCCTGGTCCTCGGACGGCGCGATCTCATCGAGCGCCTGCGCGGGGCGCCTCTCTACCGGGTCCTGCGCCCGGACAAGATGACGGTCGCAGCACTCGCCGAAACCATCCGGCTCTACCTGCGCGGCGAAGCGGCGACGGTTCCGGTCTACGCCATGCTGACCGCCGATCCGCGCGTCCTGCGCAGGCGCGCGCAGGCGCTCCGCCGCCGCCTGCTGCGGCTCGGCGTAGAGAGCGATCTCGTGCCGCTCAGCGGCCGTGCTGGCGGCGGGGCGATGCCGGAGTCGCCGCTCGCCTCCTTCGGAGTCGCGCTGCGGGCGGGACCGCCTGACGCCTTGCATGAGCGGCTGCGCGGCGGCGATCCCGCCGTCGTCGGCAGGATCGAGGACGACCGCGTGGTGCTCGACGTGCGCACGCTGCTGCCGCAGGAGGACGCGCCGCTCGCGCGGGCGGTCGCGGCTGCCTGCGCAGCGGTCAGGCAGTCCTAGCGTCCCCGCGCGCGCGGTGCTAGATTGTACCTCGAAGCCCAGCGAGAGGGGGGATCGGCGTGCACGAAC
>JAKAPV010000252.1 GCA_021806845.1 Bacillota bacterium
GCACCGAGAGCCGCGTATTGCACCCCATCGGGCAGTGCGGGCAGATGGACTCGACTTCGGCGAGGTCCCACGGCCGCGCGTTGAAACGGTAGGGCCTCGACGTCAGCGCGCCAACCGGACAAAGCTCCGGGACGATCGTGTTGCCGGAGAAGATGGAGTCGAACGTGCGGCCCTCAGCGGTCTCGATGACGGCGTGGCCATCGCGGTGGTATACCCTCAATACGGGATCGCCCGCGACGTCTTCCATGAACCGCACACACCGCGTGCACTGGATGCAGCGCTCCTGGTCGAGCTCGACGAAAGGTCCGAGTTCGGTAGCCTTCTGAAGGTGGCGTTTGTGCTCCGAGAACCGCGTGGACGCAGGCGCACAGTCGAGGGCGTTGTCCTGCAGGAGGCACTCTCCGCCCGCATCGCAGATCGGGCAGTCGAGTGGGTGGTTCGCCAGCAGGAACTCAAGCACGCCGGCATGGGCATCACGCACTTCGGCAGTCCGCGTGCGCACGACCATACCCTCAACTGCAGGCGTGGCGCACGCAGGCTGCAGCTTCGGCACCTTCTCGACGCGCACGAGGCATACCCGGCACGCCGCCACCGGATCCATCCGCGGGTGATAGCAGAAGATCGGAATGTCGATCCCCATCTCTTTGGCGGCACGGAGGATGGATGTCCCGGGCTGGACCTGAACCTCGCGGCCGTCGATCGTCAAGGTGATCAACGCGCCGCCTCCCCCAGGGGACAGCGGCCCTGGTCGATGTGCGCCTGATACTCGTCGCGGTAGGTTTCCAGTCCCGACTGGAGCACGGCAATGGCTGCCTCGCCAAGCGGGCAGAAGGTCCTTCCCTCGATATTGCGGGAGAGCGAACGCAGCAGGTCCAGATCGTTTGCCTGACCAAGGCCGGCCTCGATGCGCTCGAGCACCTGCCCGAGCCACACCGTGCCTTCGCGACACGGCGTGCAGAAGCCGCACGACTCGTGGCGGTAGAACTCCATCAGGCGCAGGGTGGACTTGACGACGCACGAGCGGTCGTCGAGCACGATCACGCCGCCGGAGCCGAGCATGGTGCCCGCTGCGGCCAAGGCCTCGTAGTCGAGGGCCACGTCGAGCTTCTCTGGCGGCAGGATCGGCACGGACGAGCCGCCCGGGATGATCCCCTTGATTTCGCGGCCCTCCAGCGGGCCGCCGGCGAGGTCGAAGACGAGCTCTCGGAGCGTCACCTTGCCGAGCTCCACCTCGAAGTTGCCGGGGTTGCGCACTGGGCCGGATACGGAGAAGAGCTTCGTCCCTGTGCTCTTCTCCGTGCCGAGCCTGGCGTACGCCGCGCCGCCCATCGCGAGGATCGGCACGACGGCCGAGAGGGTCTCTACGTTGTTGACTACGGTCGGCATGCCGTAGAGACCCACCATCGCAGGAAATGGAGGTTTGAGACGCGGGTGTCCGCGCTTGCCCTCGAGGCTGTTCAGGAGCGCCGTCTCCTCGCCGCAGATGTAGGCGCCGGCGCCGAGGTAGAGGGTGATGTCGATGCGGCGCCCGGACCCAAGCACATCGTCGCCGAGGTAGCCCTTCCCGCGGGCTTCGGCGATCGCGCGCTCGAGGATCTGGTAGCCGACCTTGAATTCTCCGCGCAGGTAGATGAACGCGTGCTCGGCACCGATGGCGTAGGCGCTTGCCGCGACACCTTCGATCAGGAGGTGGGGGTGCCTGTAGATGATCTCCTGGTCCTTGCAGGTGCCCGGCTCCGACTCGTCGGCGTTGCAGACGAGGTAGCGCGTGCGCCCGTCCTTCGGCAGGAAGCTCCACTTGCGCCCCGTCGGGAAGCCGGCGCCGCCGCGACCGCGCAGGTTCGAGGCCATGACCTCGGCGAGGACGGCCTCCGGCGTCATGTCCAGCACCGCCTTGCGCAGCGACTGGTAGCCGCCGTGCTGCCCGTAGACGTCGATGCGGTCGATGCCCGGCACGTCGATATCCTTGAAGAGAAGCCGCGTCTCAGGCATCGGTCGGCACCTCCTCCCGGGCCTTGTCGAGGAAGGCCTCCAGCTTCTCGCGCGTCATGTTGGGGTAGAACTCGAGGTTGATCTGCACCGCCGGGGCGTTCTTGCAGAGCGCGACGCACTCCACGGCCTCGACCGTGAACATGCCGTCCGGGGTCGTGCCGTTGCGCTGCACCCCGAGTCCCTCGTAGAGGAAGCTCGACAACTCGTCGGCCCCCATCAGCTGGCAGGAGAGGCCGCGGCATACCTGGATCAGGTACTTGCCGGTCGGCTGGCGGTGGAAGAGGGAGTAGAAGGTGAGCACCGACTCTACGTAGGCCGCAGTAATGCCCATGAGGTCAGCGATCACATGAACCTCCGCGTCCGGAATGTACTCGAACTCCTGCTCCACGAGGTGCAGGATGGGGATGAGCGCAGAAGACTCGTGGGGGAAGTGCCGGAGAAGCTCGCGCGCCTTCGCCAGGTTCTCACCGTTCATCGGTCGACCTCCCCCAGCACGATGTCGATCGAACCGATCGCCGCGACGACGTCGGCGAGCATGCGATCCTGCACCAGCAGCGGCAGTGCCTGCACGTTGTAGAACGAGGGCCCGCGCACCCGCACGCGGTAGGGCTTGCCGGAGCCGTCCGACACGATGTAGTAGCCGATCTCGCCCTTGGGGCCTTCGACAGCGGCATAGGTCTCGCCAACCGGCACCTGCATACCCTCGGTGAAATGTTTGAAGTGGTAGATGAGGGCCTCCATGTTGCGGCCGATGTCCGCCTTGTTCGGCGGGTAGATCTTCCAGTTGTCGACGTGCCATTCGCCTTCTGGCAGGTTTTCTATCGCCTGGCGGATGATCTTGAGGCTCTCCTCCATCTCGCGCAGCCGCACGGTGTACCGGGCATAGACGTCGCCGTCCTGCGCGGTCGCGACCTCGAAGTCGAAGTCCTCGTACGAGGAGTACGGGTTCCATTTGCGCAGGTCGCGGTCGGTGCCGCTGGCGCGCAGGGCAGGTCCAGTCCATCCGTAATCGAGCGCCTGGTCGAGAGTGATCACGCCGGTACCCTTGAGGCGGTCTAGCCAGATCGGGTTGCGGTCGAGCAGGCGGTGGTACTCCCGCAGCCAGGCCGGGAAGCCGTCGAGGAACTTCTGCAGGCGCTCCATGAAGCCGGGCGGCAGGTCGTTCAGCAGGCCCCCGACGCGGAAGTAGCTCGGGTTCATGCGCGTGCCGGCGGCCGCCTCGATCAGGTCGAGGATCAGTTCGCGCTGCTGCAGGCAGTAGAAGAAGGGCGACATCGCTCCCATGTCCATGGCCGACGTCCCGAGCCACACGAGGTGGCTCGCGATGCGCGAGAGCTCTGCGAACAGCACGCGGATGTACTGGCAGCGCCTTGGCACCTCGACGCCGAGCAGCTTCTCCACCGCAAGCACGTAGCCGAGATTGCTCGTGATCGGGGAGAGATAATCCATGCGATCGGTCAGCAGGATTCCCTGATTGAACGTGAGGTCCTCATAGTTCTTTTCGATGCCGGTGTGCAGGTAGCCGATCACCGGCTCGCACGCGCGGATCTGCTCGCCGTCCAGCGCGAGGCGCACGCGCAACACGCCGTGCGTACTGGGGTGCTGCGGTCCCAGGTTGATGACCATGGGCTTGAGGCCGGTCTCCGGATCGACCTTGCCCAGTTCGGTGTCAGCCAAGAAGAAGCCCCCTTACTCTCGCACCAGCGGCGGCAGGGGATCGGTACCCGTCAGCGGGTAGTCCTTGCGGAGCGGATGCCCCTGCCAGTCGTCGGGCATGAGGATGCGCTGGAGATCGGGGTGGCCGCGGAAGCGGATGCCGAACATGTCGTAGCACTCGCGCTCGGCCCAGTTGGCCGCCGCGAACACGTGCGCGATGCTCGGAACCTGCGGCTCCTCGCCGCCGACTTGAACCAGCAGCCGCAGCCACTGGCGGTGCTCGAGGTGGTAAAGGACGTAGACGACGTCGAAGCGGGGCTCACGGGTCAGCCAGTCGACAGCCGAGAGATCGATGAGCATGCGGAAGCCTTGGGATTTCAAGAATGTGACAACGCTCACTATCTCGCCCGCGGCAACATGGGCCACCGTCTGATCGAGCGACTGCGAGATGCTCACCCGGTCGCCGAACGTCTCCTGCAGCTTTTCGAGGATCTCGTTCATGCGTGCGCCCCTCCCTGCAGAGCCTGCATCGGGGGAGCGACGGGGCGGCCGCCCTGCATGATCTTCTTCTGCAGCTGCATGACGCCTTCGAT
>JAKAPV010000253.1 GCA_021806845.1 Bacillota bacterium
TCCGATCTATATCCCGAGCTCCGCGAAGAGCGCATCCGCCGCCTGGCGGAGCTCCTCGGCCGGATCTAGTCCGCCACCTCGCAGACGCAGGCGACCTGCGGTTCTGCGGCGGCCCGCAGATCCTGCGGGCTTGTGCGGAAGAGCGCGTTCGGACCGCCCGCGGCGGCATACAGCACCGGCTCGTCCAGTAGGCAGGCATCCATCACCGTCTGCATGCGCGTGCGGTGACCGAATGGCGGGACGCCGCCGATGGCGAAGCCCGTTTCCTCGTAGGCGCGTTCGGCGCTGGCCCGCGCGGCAGATACGGCGCCGACCGCCGCGGCCAGGCGGGAGAGATCGACGCGGCGGTCACCGCGCATGAGGACAAGCACCGGTTCACCGTCCGCGAGGAAGACAAGCGACTTTACGATCTGCCGTTCATGGCAGCCGACAGCCTGCGCCGCGTCGCGCGCCGTCTTCGTGGAAGCGGAAAGCTCCTGCACATCAAGGGAAAGGCCGCACGCGGCTGCGGCGGCCTCGAAGTCCTGTGGTCCCATGCCGATCGCCCCCCTCTTGCTGGTTCGCCCAGGGGGGCGTTCCTCCTCTAGAATCCAGTGGGGCGCACAAGGGAGTAGCCAGCTTTCGTCAGCTGCTGCGCGAGGGCTGCGAGCGACGGCAGGTCGCTGCCGCGCACCGGCACGAGGAATGTGGCACCGCCGCTTGCCTGTGCGAGCAGCTTCCCAGGCGCGACCTCCGGCGCGATCAGCACGTGGACTCCCTGCGCGAGAAGCCCGAGGAGCTCCGGGCTGTCCGCCTTGCCGAGCCAGACGACGCTGGCGCCGGCATCCTTCGGTGCTGTGGACGTCGCGATGAGCGTCGTGCCGCTTTGAGCGTAGGCGCGAAGCGACTCCGGCAGCGCCAGGAGCATTCCGGGCGGCAGCGCGCCGCGCGCGAGGGCGCGTGCCGCGGTCTGGTCCTCGGCCAGGATGACGACCGAGATGTCGGGCGTGCCGGCAGCCCCCCATTTCGCGAGGTCGCTCGCGGGAATGAAGGAACCGCCGGGGGATCCGCTGCTTGCGTTCGAAGAAGCGCCGGAGGATCCGGAGCTTTGGCTGCTCGAACCCTGGGACACCGATCCGGACGACGAGCCCGCGGAAGCCGATGGCTGGGAACTCTGACCCCCCGCAGAGGACGCCCTCCAGCCGGCATACGGCAGCAGCAGCTCCTGGCCGGCCTGCAGGCTTGTACCGCCGCCGTCCGCGGCGATCAGATCCTGGAGCGGCAGCCCATAGGTCGCCGCGAGCTGCGAGAGCGTGTTCCCCGGCTGCACCTGGTACGGCCGCGCGAACAGGGCCTGCCAGGTCTCGGGGCCGACGACGCCGTCCGGCGCGATGCCGCGCCCGGATTGCAGGTGTTGCACGGCCGATTGTGTGGCGGGACCGAACGAGCCGTCGACGGTGACCTGCACGCCATCTGCCTGCAAAAGTCCCTGCAGGTCGCTGACGGCGGCTCCCTGCGCACCCTCGCGCAGCAAAGGCGCCGACTGCGCGACGTCGGCTACCATGCGACCCAGGACGGCGGGGCCCGCCGTTCCGTCCTGGGGGAGGCCGCTCCGCTGCTCGAAGAGCGTGACGGCGGCGGCGGTCTCTGGTCCGTAGATGCCGTCGAGGGCACCAGAGTAGTCGTGCAGGCGCGTCAGCTCCTGCTGCAGGGCCTGGACGGCGGTGCCGTGCGCTCCGGTGGTGAAGACGGGCTGAGGCGTTGCGAGCAGCGCGAGCCAGATCAGTACGATGGGCGGCAAGGATTATCACCTCAGCGCCATCCTTGCCGCCCGGAGAAACCTTCAAACAAAGTCAGAACGCGAGGCCCAGGGCTCCTCCCAGGGCACCGACAGCCAGCGCCGCGACCGCGCGCAGGGAACCGGCGGCCAGGCTGACATGGGTGTCGAAGGCGAGCACTCCGACCAGGTAGAGGACGACGAAGAGGGCGATGCCTGCGGCGGCGCCGTGCCAGAGACCGGCCCGGCCCGCGCGCCGCCCCGCGCTGAAGCCGCCGGCGAACACGGAGAGCCACGCCACGCCGATCGCCGCCCAGGGGGCCATGGCCATCGGCTGCGCACTCATGTAGAGCACAAGGGACGAAAGGACCAGGAGGCCGGCGCTCCATACCGCACCGGTTCCGGCGCCGCGCAGCACCGCGGCCGTGTCGAATCCGCCTTCCAAGGCGCATCACCTCTTGCGAAGGCATATGCGCCATGGGGCATGGCTTATCGCATGATCCGCCCGAGCGCATGCAGGATCTCGGCCTGTTCGCCGACGATGCGCTCGGCGTCGGGCAGCGCCTCGAGGAGGTAGCGTCCGTAGCGCGCGGTGACCAGCCGCCGGTCGAGCACGAGGACCGCTCCCTGGTCGGTGCTCGAGCGGATCAGGCGCCCAAACCCCTGCTTGAGGCGCAGGGCCGCATCCGGCAGGCTGAGTTCCTGGAAGCTCGAGCGCCCTTCCGCCTCGAGCGCGGCGTAGCGCGCCTCCCAGACGGGCCGGTCCGGGGGCTGGAACGGCAGCTTCACGAGCACGACGAGCGAAAGCGCGTCTCCGACGACGTCGACGCCCTCCCAGAAGCTCTGCGCTCCAAACACCACTACCTTCGGCTCGCGGCGCAGCGCCTCCACGAGACGACTGCGCGGGCCGTCGACTCCCTGCGCGAGCAGGCGCAGGCCGGACTCCCTGAGGGGCTCGCGCAACGCCTCCGCGAAGGCGCGCAGCTGGCGGTGCGCGGTGAAGAGAACGAGACTCCTGCCGCCGGCTGTGCGCAGCACATCGAGCAGGAAGTCGCGCGCGGCCCCGTCAAACTCGGGGTCCTTCGGCTCCGGCAGGTCGGTCGGCACGAGCAGAGAGCACTGGTCGCGGAAGAAAAAGGGCGTCGGCAGACCGACCGCATGCACGCGCGGGTCACCGCGCAGGCCGATCGCCTCGAGCAGGTAGTCGAAGGACTCCCCCACCGACAAGGTCGCGGACGTGAGGACGCACGCCTCGAGCTTCTGGAACAGCAGTTCCTGCAGGAGATCTCCCGGATAGAGCGGCGCGAGGTGCAGGCTGCCCTCATCCCGGTCTGACCAGTCGAGCCACGCCACCTGATCGTCGTTTGCGGCCAGGACGTCCTCGACCAGTGCCGCGGAGCGGCGCGCACTCTCTCCGAGCGCGCGCCGTTCGACCTGCAGCCGCTCTGTCTGCGAGAGGGCGCCTTCCTCCGCGGCGGTGGCGAAGCCGCGCAGGGCCGAGGAAAGGGCGGAGAAGGCGGTTCTCAGCGCCTGGGCGTCCTGGGATCTCAGGTAGTCCGGGCGCAGCCGCGCGCTGCGCTTGCCGGGAAAGCGGCTGTGCGCGAGGGAGAAGGCCGTGGCGCCCGCGGACTGCACCTGGCGGGAGGATTCGGCGAGACCTGCCCCGCTGCCGAGCCAGCCGGCCCGCTGCACGAGCCGGCGCGCGTCGCGCTGGGAGAACTCCCCGCCCAGATGGTCCGTCGCGGCGGCGTCGAGGCCGTGCGCTTCGTCGATGATCAGCCGGTCGTATTCCGGCAGCGCGCCCCCGCCGCTCCCCGCCGCCTCCAGAAGGAGCGCGTGGTTGACGACGAGCACGTGCGCTGCTTCGGCCTTGCGTCTCGAGGCGAAGAAGTAGCAGTCGTGGTAGAGCGCGCAGCGCTCTCCGCTGCAGGTCTCCTGCGTGGCCTCGATGCGCGACCAGAGATCGGCCTCGATGCGCATCTCGCTGCGGTCGCCGCTGGGCGTCGCGTCGAGCCAGAAGGCGATGCGCGCGAGCTGCAGGCGGTCTTCGCCGGGCAGCAGCGTCATCGCCTGGGCGACCTCGCCCTGCCATCGCCACAGGCAAAGGTAGTTCTGCCGCCCCTTGAGGAGCTGGGCGCGGATCGGCCAGCCGGTCGCGTCCTGCAGCGCCGGCAGGTCCTTCTCGAGGAGCTGTTCTTGCAGGTTTTTGGTGCCGGTCGACACGACGACGCGGGACTCCTCGCGCAGCGCCCAGGCCATGGCCGGGAGGAGGTACGCCAGGCTCTTGCCCGTTCCGGTCGGGGCCTCCGCGACCAGGATGCCCCCCTGCTCCAGCACCTCCTCGACGCGCTGCAGGAGGTCTCTTTGGCTGGCTCGCTCCTCAAGGCCAAGACTGCCGATCAGTCCCTCCGGGGTGAAGGCGGCCGAAGCGTCGATCGGCATGCGCAGGTCCCCCGCCGGCGGATAGTCGACCTGCGGGC
>JAKAPV010000254.1 GCA_021806845.1 Bacillota bacterium
GGTGGCTGCGTTCTGCCCGAGGTGCAGGTACGAGAGCCCGACGTCGCGCAGTGTCGCCAGCTTGGCGACGATCGCCGGCACGTTGGCGAAGAATCGCAGCGCCTCCTCGACGGTCATCTGCAGCACTTCGTGGATGTTCTTGCCGCGATAGCGGATTTCGAGCGTCTCGCGGTTGTAGCGCTGGCCGTGGCAGACGTCGCACGGCACGTAGACGTCGGGCAGGAAGTGCATCTCGACGCGCAGCAACCCGTCACCCTGGCAGGCCTCGCACCTCCCGCCCTTGACGTTGAAGCTGAACCGGCCCGCCTCGTAGCCGCGGGCGCGTGCCTCGGGCACCGCGGCGAACAGTTCGCGGACCGTGCCGAAGAGGTTCGTGTAGGTCGCGGGATTGGAGCGCGGCGTCCGCCCGATCGGGCTCTGGTCGATGTCGATGACCGCATCGATCTGCTCCAGGCCGTCTATGCGCTCGCACGGCGCCGCCTGCGGGCCGCCGGCCGTGAAGCGCTGCCGCGCGTGGCTGAAGAGCGTATCGATGATCAGTGTGGACTTTCCCGAGCCTGAGACCCCGGTGACGCAGGTGAGCAGGCCGAGCGGAATGTCCGCATCCACGCCGCGCAGGTTGTTTCCCGTGGCGCCGCGAATGCGGATCTGACGCTGCGATGAGCCCGGTACCCGCGAACGCGGCACCTCGATGCGCCGCCGGCCGCTGAGGTACTGCCCGGTGAGGGACGCTTCGTTCGACTGGATCTGCGCGGGAGTGCCGCGCGCGACCACCTGTCCGCCGTGTGTGCCGGCTCCGGGACCGAGATCCACCACGTAGTCGGCCTCACGGATGGCCTCCTCGTCGTGCTCCACCACGATCACCGTGTTGCCCAGGTCGCGCAGCCGCTTCAGCGTCGCCAGCAGTTTGCGGTTGTCGCGCGGATGCAGGCCGATCGAGGGTTCATCGAGGATGTACATCACCCCGGTCAGTCCCGAGCCCACCTGGCTCGCCAGGCGGATGCGCTGCGCCTCCCCGCCCGAGAGCGTCTCGGCGCTGCGATCCAGCGTGAGATAGCGCAGTCCGACGTCGGCGAGGAACCGCAACCGGGCGAGCACTTCCCGCGCGATTTGCGCCGCGACTTCTCCGCGCCAACCAGGCAGGTGAAGGCCGCCGAGGAACTCATTGGCCCGCTCGATGCTGAGGCGGGTCAGCTCCGGCAGGTTCTTCTCGCCCACGAACACCCAGCGTGCCGTGAGGTTCAGCCGCGCGCCGCTGCACTCGGGGCAGATGCGCAGCCCGCGGAACCGCGCCAGCTCCGCGCGCACCGCATTCGAGTCGGTTTCCCGATAGCGCCGCTCGAGGTTGGGGAGAATGCCCTCGAAGGGGTGGCGCTTGCCGACGGCGCCGCCGGCGGTGCCGTAGCTGAAGGCAATCGCCTCGCTGCCGCTGCCGTAGAGCAGCACCTGGCGCACCGCCTCGGGCAGCTCCTGCCAGGGCGTCTCGATGTCGAAGCGATAGTGCCGGGCGAGTGACTGGATCAGGTGGAAGAAATGGGCATTGCGCCGGTCCCAGCCGCGCACCGCGCCGCCGGCGAGCGACAGCTCCGGATGCGCCACCACGCGCTCGGGATCGAAGAACTGCTGGGTGCCGAGCCCGTCACACGTCGGGCAGGCGCCGAGCGGGTTGTTGAACGAGAACATCTTCGGCTCGAGCGGTGGCACGCTGTAGCCGCAGATCGGGCACGCATGCGCGCTGGAGAACAGCCACTCGCCGGCCGGGCGCGGCACATCTTCTTGCGGCTGCCCCTCGAGCAGCGCGACGCGGGCCACGCCGCCGGCGAGCGTGAGGGCCGTCTCGAACGACTCCGCCAGGCGCTGCTGCACATCAGGCTTGACCCGCATGCGGTCGACCACCGCCTCGATGGTGTGTGTGCGCTTCGGGTCGAGGTCGGGCGCCGCTGCGAGCTCGTAGATCCGCCCGTCGATGCGCGCCCGCACGAAGCCCTGCGCGCTCAGCGCGCGCAGCGTGTCCTCATGCGAGCCCTTGCGGTCGCTCACCAGCGGCGCGAGCAGGGCGATGGGGCTGCCGGCGGGCAGCTTCAGCACCTGATCGACCATCTGACTGACGGTCTGGGCGGTGAGGTCCTGGCCGTGAACCGGGCAGCGCGGCACGCCGGCGCGCGCAAACAGCAGCCGCAGGTAATCGTAGATCTCCGTGACCGTGCCCACCGTCGAGCGCGGATTGCGCGTGGTGGCCTTCTGCTCGATGGCGATCGCGGGGGAGAGGCCGGCGATGTGGTCGACATCGGGCTTGTCCATCACCGAGAGGAACTGCCGCGCGTAGGCCGACAGCGACTCGACGTAGCGCCGCTGGCCCTCGGCGTAGAGCGTATCGAAGGCCAGGGACGACTTGCCCGAGCCCGACAACCCGGTGAGCACGATCAGCCGCTCGCGCGGCAGGTCCAGATCGATGCCCTTGAGATTGTGGGTGCGCGCCCCGCGGATGCGGATTTCCTGCATGACCGTCCAGTGTACGCGCCTTGGGCCACGCCACGCTCACCCGGCCCGGGACGGCATTTGTGCGCGAAGGCACGGCCTGTCGCGCTTCGCGCCGAGGGCCGGGGCGTCTACAATGCCCTTCTTTTCCGGAGGGCATGCTCATGGCGCGTGGGGTCAATAAGGTCATTCTCATCGGTCATCTCGGCGCCGACCCCGAGACGCGTGCCATGCCCTCGGGCAGCTCGGTGGCGAATCTGCGCATCGCGACCACCGAGTCGTGGCGCGACAAGCAGAGCGGCGAGCAGCAGGAGCGCACCGAGTGGCACCGGGTGGCTCTCTTCGGCCGCCTGGCCGAGGTCGCGGGCGAGTACCTGCGCAAGGGCTCGCAGGTCTACATCGAGGGGAGCCTGCGCACGCGCAAGTGGCAGGACAAGCAGGGCAACGAGCGCTACAGCACGGAAATCGTCGCAAACGACATGCAGATGCTCGGCGGTCGCGGCGGGGCGGGCGGCGGCGCCGGCGCCAGCAGCGGCTCGGCTCCCCGGGAGAATGCCGAGTACGCCCAGCCCTCGGGCTCGGGCGGCGGGGGCGCGGGTGAGGGAACGGATTTCGACGACGACATCCCGTTTTAAAACTGACCTAAATTAATTTGTAAATATAGGGGCTCGCAGTCCTCGGATTGCGGGCCTTTTTTATTTGTTTACATTTTCTTGTGGTTCCGGCATCCTGCGAATTACGGAGTACCTCAAGAATGCGTAAACAAGAGCATGGGTATGCGGTCCGGGTGGTCCGCCTCGAGTCCGGCGAACGGCTTCCCATGCTTGTCTCGAAGTCTGGACTTCCCCTCTTTGATCCCACTCTTTACGCCCTGACCGAGCTCCGGGCTCGGAATCGTTCGACCGCCACGATCGAGCAGGCCTTGCGGGCGATCATGGTGCTCTGTCTAGCGCTCGATCGCTTGGGAGTCGATCTGGAAGCGCGTCTGGCCGAGCGCAAGCTGCTCGAGGACGGCGAAATCGAGGAGGTCTTACGTTCCTGCCGTCGACCGCTAGAGACGCTCTCACGGGAAATTACGGGCTCGGTGTCCGATGGCCGGAAGGTGGCGTCGCTGGAGAAGATCCGGATGGCAGTCTGCACCGACGCATCCCAGGAAGTGGACGCGGGGACCGCCGCAATCCGCGCATATTACATCTCCGCCTACCTCAGGTGGCGCACCGATAAGCAACTGCTAAAGTTGAGCGGCACGCGCGACCGCCCTGCGCAAGCGGAGCTCGCCGCTCGGGGCGATGTAATGCTTCGCACATTCCGGAATCGAGCTCCCGCCGTGGGGCGAGGGAATGCGCTTGGCCAGCGTCAGGGTCTTTCCGAAGCCGCCCTGATCAAGTTGCTCGAGGTTATCCAGCCAGATTCCTCGGAGAACCCGTGGAGAGGCAAGCACACGAGGGAGCGAAACAGACTGATCGTGCGCTGGTTGCTCGATCTGGGTGTGCGCCGCGGCGAGCTCCTCGGCGTGAAGATCGAGAACATCAATTTCCAGACCCACGAAGTGCGCATCGACCGGCGAGCGGATGACCCGGACGATCCACGACGAAATCAGCCCAATACCAAGACACAGGGTCGCCTCCTTCCCTTGAGCGAGGAGCTGACTCGATTAACACATCGCTACATCACAGACCAACGGCGCTCGGCAGAGGGAGCACGAAGGCACCCGTTCCTGTTCGTTGCCGCCAAGACTGGCGCG
>JAKAPV010000255.1 GCA_021806845.1 Bacillota bacterium
GATCTAGCGGCGAGGCCGATGTCGGCATCGCGCAGGTCGCGGCCGACCCGAGCCAAAGCCGCCTGCGCTGCCGCGAACTGATGCGCGACCGCGTCGTGCTGGCCGCCCGCCACGACGGGCACGACCACGACCAAGCCCCGGCCTATTGGCGGCAGTTGCTCGAGGAGCAGATCCTGATCAGCCACGGCCATCCCGGGTACTGGAACGACCTTTTGCAACGCCTTGAGGACGAGGGCATCCGGCCGCGCACCATGCCGGTGACGCAGGTTGAGCTTACAAAGCGGTTCGTGGAGGAAGGACTTGGCGTCTCCTTCCTGCCGGAGCGCTCTGTTCGGCGCGAGCTCCTGGAGGGGCGCCTGATGGAGGTGCCCGCGCCGGGCCTGCAGCTGCCGGATGCGGTGACCTTCCTGCTGGTGCCGGACGCACCCTTGCCCGAATCGGTACGCCAGTTCATCGATGCGGTGCGGGACAGCCTGCACCTGCAGGGCCTGCTCGCGGAATAGGGGGATTTTCGCCGCCTCCAAAAACGAGGTCAGAAAGAGTGCCTTTGGGCGCTCTTTCTGACCTCGTTGCAAGGCTCCGGCCCAAACGCCCGGCGAAGTGGAGATCGACCGCTTCGGCAACGTGACGGGTACCCGCTCCCTGCATTTGGCCATCTCCGGCCGCTGATGCGGGCCCGTCTAGGGATGGTCTGGCTGCGGCACCGGGGTGCGAGCCACCGGCTCAAACTGTCGGGAGCCCTGTTCGCCCGGCGTATTTGCCGCTATACAGACTTAAAGTCGTTGCGAATGGCACCCAGCACACGCGCGGCTTCTTCCAGTGTGCAGTCCGTCTCGGTGACGCGCTCCTCCAGCGTCTTCATGTGTACGAGGCCGGATTGCACGATTGCCCGGCAGAATGTCCTGTCCTTCTCTCGATTGGCGAGGTACTTCGCGATCAGCAGATCGTGGGGCTCCAGGCAGTATGCCGTAACCCCGCGGGTTGCATCTGTAAGGACCGGAATGAGCCTCTCCTCCCAATTGCGCGGGAGGCGGCTCGTCGACTGCGCGACTCCGTCGGCGTATACGTGGTAGGTTTCAAAAAATAGCGAACCCTCTCCCAGTGTCCCGGTGATCAGGTCCGCCTTACGCTCGTCAGGGTCGTCAAACGGCAAGATGTCGAGTTCCTGCGACAGGGTGGCCTCCTCCGGGAGGCCATTCGCGTACCGGCCGAGGATCGATTGGCTGCCCACAATGATCAGGCGATCCTCGTTCAGGATCGTACCCGCAGCACGTATCAGGTGCTCCATCTCATCTCGACGCATGCTGCCACTCCTCGATGACTGCCCGGTGGATGAGCTGGCTCTCCTCTGGCCTCAGGATCCCTGAGAACGGGGTGGCCTGGCGCAGCGCAGTCGCATATTCGCTCTCGTCCACCATGGTGGCCAGAAGCGTCTCCAGCGGTCCATACAGGAGCCGCTCCCATTCACGCACGTAGTACGCCTCATTCGGGCGGTGGCGTCGCAACTCGAGGGTGGCTTTGGCCTTCTCCAAAACGACATCCGGATTCGCACGCAGCTTGGCCACGATGGCCTTGTGGAGTCTGAGCGAATACAGATCGTTTTTCCCGTGACCACCCGTATACATCGCTGCACCTCCAGGCGTACGGGTCCTTGATGTCTGATTCTAGTATAGCCGGACTCGGCGCCGGAGTTGGACGCGCAGCGAATTCCGTACACCCGCCGGCGAGCCTCGTGCGAAGTGCGACTTGTGCTAGCTGCGCGGCTCGCGCTGCGCGGCGCGTGCGGAACGCACCGTCTCCTCCGCCGCCCGGACCTCTGCATCTCCGGGCGGCGTCTCACCGTAGCGCGCCTGCTCGAGGACCAAAAGCACCGGCCAGAGCACCTCTTGCAAAGCTGGGGGTTGCGCGAGGAAGCGCTCCCGCAGGGTGGGAGGGACGTGGGTCGAGAGCGGGCAGAGTTTCTGGAAGGCCCGATCCAAGCGGCGCACGCGTGCAGGCAGCGTCCGGCGGCGGTGGGTGGCGAGGTATGCGCCGGTCGCCAGAGCCAGCACGATGAGAGCGGCGAGGATATCGCCCTGCGGACGGGGCGCTGCCGCCGGGGGGGCTACTGGAGTCTTGGACGGATTGGTGGGCACCGAGGCAGCGGAGGGCGTCGGGTCGATCGGGACCCAGCCGTACGGGTCGAGGTACACCTCCGCCCAGGAGTGCGCGTCCTTCGCGAGCAGGAGCTGCGTCTTCGTCGCGGGGTCGTAGGACCCCGGCGCAAAGCCTACCACCCAGCGGGCGGGCAGTCCGTCGAGACGCGCCAGCATGATGAATGCAGTGGAAAACTGGTCGCAGTAGCCGCGGTGGGTGCGCAGGAGGAAGCGGCCGATCGGGTCCCCGCGGGAACTCGGCGAGAAATTTGGGTCGTAGGCCTCGTGCGTGTCGAGGTACTGGGCGATGTGCGCGGCGAGCTGCCAGGGTCCGGGGTTGCCGGCCTTGAGCCGCGCCGCGAGCGGGGCGATCTCTTTCCGTAGGCTCGACGGAACGCTGAGATCCCCCGGCGGCACGTTCACGACGCTCGGGTAACTCGCGCTCAGGAGCGCCGACTCCGTGATGCGCGGCACCGCAAGCGTGAGCCCGTAGGCGGAGACCCCGGGCAGGTAGAGGGCGCGCGAGGCCGGCACCTCGTATCCGGCGCCGCCGTCGGATTGAATGGCGAGCGGCGTTCCCGTGTAGATCAGGGGGCCGATGCTGCCCGGGAAGAACTGCGTCACGCGGACGTTCCAGATGCTCGTCGGGAAGCCGGTCGCAGCGGGTTGCAAGAGTGGCGGAGTGAGCGGCGTCGGGGTGCGCGCGCTGGCTGGCGCGATCCAGGCGGAGCCGCTGAAGCGGTTGTAGACCGCCTCCTGCCAATATGCGGGACGCGGCGCGCCGGCGACCGAGAGCAGAGGCGTCGTCGGCAGCGCAACCGGCTGGTTGATGTTGACCTGCCGCGGCAGCATGGCGGGGGTGACGGCCACCCGCAGGCCGGAGAGGTTCAGGGCGCGGGCATCCTGCGCCGACAAGGTTGCGGGCGTCGCCGGCGCGGGCAGGACGCCGAGCACTGCGCCGAGCAGCGGCAGGAGCGAGGCGAGGGCCAGCGGCCAGCGGATCGCGGCATCCTCCAGGACGCCGATCAGAAAGAGCCCGATGCCAATGAAGGCCAGCGTCGGAACGTCCGCGGCCACTCCCCAGAAGCGGTGGTTGAGGCCGAGGACGACGGTGCCCATCAGCCAGAGCCAAAGCAGGCGCGTGCGCGACGTCGCGTCGCGGAACACCTGCCACCCGAGGAGCGCAGTGAACCAGAGCAGCACCGACGTGACGAAGGCCGTGAGGACGCGCGGATCCGGATTCAGCCAGATCTGCTGCAGTCCTTGCCACGACACCTTGGGCAGGCTCGCCAGCGCGCCGATCGCAAGAGCGGCCGCGATGCGCAGCGCAAAGAGGAGGTTGCCCTCGCCCGAGAGGAGGGCGAGGATGAGCGGCAGCGACGCGACGGCGAGGGGACGGGGGACGCCGCTCGCGATGGCGTACGGCCAGACGAGGAGACAAAGCCACGCCCCGCGCAGCCAGAGAAGCGTCCGCGCCTTCATGGCTCAAGCCTCTGCAGGCAGCGGGCGAGGTCCGAGAGGTGCTGGACCGCCCCTGCCCCGGCCGCCGCGCCGACCCGGAGCACCCGCCCTGGGTACTGCCCGGGCTGCGCGCTCGTCGTAAGGAGCCAGAGATCGGCGCGCTGGCCGCCGCGCGGCACCGATGCCGCATCGAGATGGCGAGAGGTGAGCTCCGCGAGCGCCCCCAGGATGCGTCGCTCCTGCTCGGGTCCGGCGCCGGGGCTCAAATGGCGGTCGGGAGCACCTGCCGGCACCAGGCCGACCGGGTCCCCGATCGCAAGCCAGCTCACTGCGAGCGACGCGGCGCAGGAGAGCAGCAGCTCAAGGTCGGCGGGCTGGCATGCTGGCGCGAACAGCGTCAGCACGTGCGGCAGGCTCCCGAGCATCTCGAACTCACGCACTTGCGGAAAGCCGCGCTGCGCGGTGCGCGACGCGTGCAAGTGGCTGGGGGCGTCACCTGGCTGGAAGTCGCGCGTACCGCGCGGCAGCCGCTCCGCCTGGTCGCTCCCGCCCCGCGGTGGAGGTGCGTCCAGCGCGACGCGCTGCGGGTAGGCGAGAATGCGCCCCGGGCACGGAGAT
>JAKAPV010000020.1 GCA_021806845.1 Bacillota bacterium
CGATCTCCGCCGATGTTCACCATCGGGTCTTTCTTCGCCGACATCGTGCAACCATCTGCGAGCGACATCATCTCGCGGGCGATCTCGGCGACGCTGCGCCCCGCCTGGCCAGCCTCGCGCTGCTGGACGAGGTAGGCGTTCTCCGCGAAGCGCGCCGCGTCGAGGAAGAGCGGCTTCTGGTACTCGCTTGCGAGCGCGCGCACCGCGCGCAGGTTCTCGAGCGAGACGGGCTGACCGCCGTTCTGGTTCGAGGTGACGGTCACCATCACGAGCGGAATGCGTTCGCCCTCTTCGCGCAGCAAGGCGGCGAGGCGTCCGACGTCCACGTTGCCCTTGAAGGGGAAGTCACCTTCCGGCTCTTCGCCTGCCGGGACCACGACGTCGATGGGGGTGGCGCCGCTGTTCAGCACGTGTGCCTTTGTCGTGTCGAAGTGCAGGTTGTTCGGCACGAGGTGGCCCGGCTTGACCAGCGCGCGGAAGAGGACGTGCTCCGCCGCACGGCCCTGGTGGGTCGGCAGCACGCGCGGAAAGCCGAGCACATCGCGCACCGACGTCTCGAGATCCTGAAAGCTGACGCTGCCCGCGTACGACTCGTCGCCGCGCATCAGCGCGCTCCACTGCTCCTGGCTCATCGCCGATGTGCCGGAGTCCGTCAGGAGATCGATGTAGACTTCCTGGGCGAGCAGGCGAAAGGGGTTGTAGCCGGCGCGGCGGATCGCGGCCTCGCGGTCCGCCCGCGGCAAAAGGTCGATCCATTCGATCATCTTCGTCTTGTACGGTTCTGCTAGTGGCCAGCCCTCGTCTTGACCCGTCAAATGCAAGCCCTCCTTCGAACCCAGCGTAGTGTTCGCACGAGAGTGCTGTGTTTCCTCGTTACTTCAATAAGGGAAGTATTGCGTCAATTGGTGGACGGGGCCGTCACCCCAGAGGAGCGGGCGCAGACCGCAGCGCCAGTTGCACGACAGACGGACGGCAGTAGGGGGCGGCTACAGTCCGAGCCGGCCCCGCGTGAAGGAGAGCGCCGTCTCAACTGCTGCCCGCTGCATGCGCACGCGCACGGCGAGCGGCTGGCGGCCTGGTGTTTCGACCGTGATCACGTGATCCGCGACGAAGTAGAGGAAGAACGCCAGTGGCCACTTGTCGCGCGTCATCGCGAGTTCGGTCAGCGACGTGTCCTGCGGCCACTCCATCCGAACGACGCCGTTCTCGATCTCGAGGCCGTCGTTCTCCTCGCCGTGGGAGATCGGTCCCTCGAGCGCCATGCGCGCAAGCAGCGCCGGGGCCACCGTCGGGCCCTTCGGCAGTCGCTCGTAGACATAGAAGCCGAAGTAGTCGCAGTCCTCGTGCATGTCGACGGCCATGGCGAAATGGGTTCCGTCGAGCACCTCGCGGACCATGCGCACGGCAGGCGGTGGGTTCTCCTCCCGAAAGCAGCGATTGAGGTCGCGGCCTGCCGCGTCATGCCGTTCGCCACGCTCGAAGCCGTAGGGATTCAAGCAGGGGAAGGCATCGATGCGGAAGATGCGCAGCCACTTCGCAGCGTCGTGCTCGAGCCAGTGGAGAAAACCGGTCGTCCCGCCGGGCTCCTCGCCGTGGGTGCCGCTGGAGAGCAGGAAGCGTGGGGCGTTGCGCGGTCCAGGCAGTTCCAGGTGATATAAGGGATACCCGTCGGCCTCGGCGCGCTCCGTGATCGTGCCGCCCAGGTCCTCGGTGGCGCTTTGTAGGCGATCGACGAGTTCAGCGTAGCTGGGTCGCTCCAATGGAGAAGCTCCTTTCGCACGGGTGCCCACCTGGGCGCAGGAGAATCGCGGCGCGGGGAGGAAGCGCCATGGAACGCGGTGCGATGTGACGTTCTTCCCTGAGCGGGCGGCGATTCCTGCCGGCGTGCGACACGCGCGGCGACGCGCGGTGTTCTCTAGGATGCGCAGAGATTGAGTGCGGGGGCGCGATGGACGAAGCCCAGTTGATCGGACGAGCAAAGGTCGGGGACCGAGCCGCAGCCGCGGCGCTGTGCGAGATGCACTGGCGAACCGTCTATGTACTCATGTACTCGCGCGTCGGTGACCGGTCGGAGGCGGAGGACTTGACGCAGGACGCCTTCTCACGCCTGTGGGCATCATTCGGACGCTTCGAGGGCAGGACGATCGGGCCCTACCTGCGGACGATCGCCCTGAACCTCTCGCGCAACCGCCGCCGCGATCAGGGGCGGCACCCGCTGGAGCCGCTGCCGGACGCGCCCCCGGCGGATCCAGGCCCTACGGTCGAGCAGGTCGTGGAGACAGCGGAGACGCGGCGAGAACTGATGGCGGCGCTTGGGCAGCTGGCTCCGGAACAGCGGGAAGTGTTGACGCTTCGCCTCATGGATGGACGATCGGTGGCGGAGGTCTCGGATATCATGCGGCGCACGCCGGAGGCGGTACGGGCCCTGCAGTACCGGGCGCTGCAGCGGCTGCGCAGGCTGCTCCTGCACTCGGATCTTGCGGGGGAGGGATAGCATGGCGCCGGAGGAACGGCTATCAGAAGCGATCGACCGCCTGCTTGCGGGCGAGGAGCAGGCCGGGCGGGACCTTTCCCGCGAGGAGGAGCGCCTCCTTGCGCTGGCGCGCAGACTGCGCTCAGCGCAAGCCGACTTTTGGCCGGTCGATGAGGCCGCGTTCCAGCGCCGCCTTCTCGCTGGATTCGAGCTGCAGCCCCGGGTGCGCTGGCGGCGCGCGTTCGCGGCCGGCGCGGCTGCAGCGGCGGTGGTCGCAGCGCTGCTCCTGGGCCAGCCGGGCACGGACAGCGGGCCCACCGTGGCGCTGCTGCTGCCGCCGAAAGCCGCGGCGAGGACACCTGCGACGCCCACGTTCCACGCGACGGCGCACCGCTCCGGCGCCCAGGCGGCCGCCAGCTTCGTCGCTGCCGCTCCGATGCAGACGACCGCAGGCCCGGGTGCGCCGTTGAAGACGAGCACCACGTACAGCACAGCGGCCGTAGTGCAGGTGCCTGCAAGGCCGCTACAGGCCAAGGACCTCGGCTTCGGCCTGGTCGCGTTGCGGTTCCCCGCGCCGCAGGCGCTGCGCGGCGGGCTCTTGCACGCGACCTCGCTGAGCGGGCGGCACTATGAGGTCGCCGCGGCCCTGGTGCAGGCCCCTAAGGGGAGCGGCGTAGCGGTGCTCCAAACGAGCGGCTTGCCTGGCGGCTGGTACCGCCTGCCGATGGATGCGGGTGAGGCGGCGCTGTTTGTTCCCAGCAGCAGCCTGGTCGCGCGGCGCAGCGGCTGGATCTCGGTGCAGTCGGACGAACCTGGGATGCCCTTCGCAGTGCGCTTTACCGCGACGCGCACCGAGGCCGCGCTCCCGATCGGCGAAACGTGGCAGGTCAAGCTGGTCGGGACGGATGGGGCGGAGGCTCCGCTCTGGTCGAGCGTGCGCACCGTAAGAGGGCGACGCGCCCTGGTTCTCGTCTTCAACCCGACGCCGGCTGGCACGCGGTCCCTGCACTTTCTGGTCACTGGTCAGGAGCGCCTGCTGGACGTGCCATAGCGTCACGCCGGACCCGCGACGGGGTTTTCCCCCAAGGACGGCACAGGAGGGGTTGCATCGTGCAATGGCCCAGATGGTCTGAAGCAGTGGTCGCGATCGTCGCGCTGCTTGTCGCAGGGTTGATCGGATATGGCGCTGGCAACAGCGGGGCGGTGTCGGCGCCGGGAAGATTGACGGTCACCGCGAGCGGTACGACCCAGGTGACACCGGATATGGCCCAGATCAGCGTGGGCGCGAACGCCCAGGCGCCGACAGCGCAAGGCGCCTTCGCCAAGCTGAACGCGATCACCCAAAAAGTCGTGGCGGCGGTCGAGAAGCAGGGCATCCCCGCGCACGACGTGCAGACCGCGAACCTGAACGTCGGCCAGAACTACGGACCCAACGGGCAGATGTCGGGCTACCAGGCCAACGAGCAGTTCACGATCACGGTGAACAAGCCGAGCGCCGCGAGCGCCGTGATCACGGCCGTGATGGATGCCGGTGCGAACCAGTTCAATGGCGTGAGCTTTTCCGAGCGCAACCCGAACGCTGGCCAGCAGCAGGCGGTGCAGAAGGCGCTTAGCGCCGCGAAGCAGCAGGCGCAGGTCGAGGCTTCGGAGCTCGGTGTCACTTTGGTCCGGGTAGTCTCTGTACGCCTCACGTCCCCCCAGACGCCGATGCCGATCTACGCGGCACAGCGGGCATCGGCCGCCGCGGCGCCCGTGGTGCAGCCGGGGACCCAGACGGTCAGCATCCAGGTGCAGGTGACCTACAGCTACCGGTAATAACCGACCGCCGCCCGGCCCGGACACAGTCCGGGCCGGGCGGCGTCACGTCCTGTGGTCCTTGGACGACTCCAGCGCGCACGCCACCTGGAGTGCGGCGCCGAAGGCAAAGCAGGATGCAACGACGCGCCCCCCATCATGGGGCATTTGCAGTGATGCGGTAGAGGCGAACGTGTTCTGGGCCGGGGAACTGGAGGACGAGCCTTGCCCATGAGACGCCGCCGGACCAGAGCTTGGGATAGGCGCGGTTGATCGCGTCGAGACTTGCGCCACCCTTCGGCTGCGGGACGAGGAACATCGAGACCCTGCCCGCGGGATAGTGCAGCAGGCTTTGGAAGCTCAGGTCCGAGGTGATGACAAACTGCCTTGGGTCGCGGGCGCTGAGCACGACATCCCAGAGGGTGAAGGTGTCCAGCAGCACGACGAGGCGCGGTCGCTGGTCGAAGTAGCGTGCGATCCTCCGGTACTGGCCCAAGCCGGTCGAGACGGGCTGGTTGTGGGCCAGGGCTGAAATCAAGCCTTGGTCGCCATGGCCGAGCACGGGCGTCTGCAGGGCGAAGAAGGTGCCCGCATCGCCGGCGAGGAGGACGATCGCTCCCAGGGCAGCGACGAGTGCCCGGCGCTTGGTCTGCAACTGCGCGATGAGGAAGCTGATCAAGAGGAAGCCGCTAGGCACGTAGGTGATGAAGAACCGATCCCAGCCGGCGGATTGGCCGAGGTAGAGCATCAGCACCTGAAATGAGCCTACGGCGATCGATCCCAGCAACAGGAGGGGTGCCGCCGCTTGCCGCTTTCTGCGCAGAAGGAAAGCCACGCCGGCGATGCCGGGGATGATCGGCCAGAACAGCAGCGTGAACCGAATTGCGTAGAGTAGGGCGGCAAGGGGGTGGTGCGCGACCCCCGCGAGCCCGGCGTAGTGGTAGCTGCCAGTGCCGATCTGTGCAGCATTGCCATACGAGGAGCGCACGAAGTAGAGGGGGTTTTTCATGATCAGCCAGTTCATGTAGATCCACCAGGCACCGACGTAGACGATCGGTGTCAGGAGGATCGTGATCACCCCTTCGATCTCCGGCGCCGGCCGGCGGTCCCAGTAGAGGCCGAGCAGCATCCCTGTTGCGAGCAGGAAGGCGAAGGGGACGGCCTCGTAGCGAATCAGGAAGGCGGCGGCTAGCCAGAGCGCGGCGGCGGCGAGCGAGCCGAGACGCCGCGTCTGCAGGTAGGCGATCGCGCCTTCCCAGGCGGCGAGGAAGCTTGCGACCATCATCCCGTCCGTCATTCCGTTGGCGCCGTAGAAGAGGATCAAGGGGTTCACCACGTAGAGCGCGGTGATCAGGAGCCGCCAGGGCCGACGCAGGCCCAGGCGCGCGAGGATCCGGTCCATGTACAGCGCTCCGAGCCCGGCGAAGGCCGCGCTTACGAGGTTGCTCGCGAATCCGTCCGTGACGAGCGGCGGCCAGACGGAATGGAGCAGCGTGAGCGGCAGTTCGAGCAGGCTGGGCAGGGGGTTCCAGATGAAGCCGATCGCACCGAGGTGTGGCTCGCGGCTGAAGAGCACGTAGAAGGCGTTCGCCACGCGCGTGATGGCGTCACTCGCTACGAAGTGCAGCTGAAACACCAAGTGGAATGCGAGCAGGAGGGACCCGACAAAGGTGGCGGCCCCGACCGCCAGCCCCTCTCTGACCGGTGGGCGATCGGCATCGGTCGCGCGGGAGAGCTGCGGGCGCGCAGAGCGTTCGCGGGCAGCCCAGTCCGCAAGCAGGCTCATGGGAAGCTTCCTGGCACGGACGAAGACGCCGTGCCGGGCACCGATTGCGGGAGCAGCCCGTGCTGGGTCTTCTCCCAGTAGAACGGCCGGGTCAGAAACTGCAGCATTGCCTTCCAGGCCGCCACCGACATCATCGACCAGTAGACCGGCATCGCGACTTCGTACTTGATCAGCCGCCAGTCGCCGCGCCGGGCCGCGCCGACCATGTTGATGAAGATGAAGCTGAAGTTGCCGACGAAGAGATTGATCGAAGCGAGGTAGTAAAGCCAGCTCGGGAAGATCAGCGGCACCGAACGCCAGAGCGACAGGAACCAGAGCGTGGTCATCAGCCAGTACCAGGGATTGATCAGGAACGGGAACGGGGTGCCGCCCACGACGAGCTGGAAGCCGAGGAACCCCTTCGGCCCCAGCTCCCGGTAGAGGCGGATGGGATGGCGCATGTGCACGAACCAGGTCTGGATATAGCCCTTCACCCATCGGGAGCGCTGGCGGATCCAGTTGACGAACTCGGAGTTCGCCTCCTCGTAGGTGGTGGAGTCCATCACGAGCGTCTGGTGCCCGGCCTTGTAGAGGCGGATGCCCAGATCTGCGTCCTCGGCGACGTTGTAAGGGTCCCAGGCGCCAATGTCCACCAGCGCCTGGACCCGGAAATGGTTCGAAGTGCCGCCGAGGGGGATGGGCAGGCTGGCGCTGTGCAGCGCCGGCAGGAGGAGATCGAACCAAGCGGCGTACTCCGCCGTGAACCAGCGCGTGAGGATGTTCTGGTCCCAGTTGAAGTAGGAGAGCTTCGCCTGGATGCAGGAGACGGTCGGCGGCGCCTTGCGGAAGGCGGCGATCGCTTTCTTGATCTGATCGCGCTCAGGGATGTCCTCGGCGTCGTAGATGACGAGGAATTCTCCCCGCGCGTGCGAGAGGCCGTAGTTGCACGCCTTCGGCTTCGTCTTCGGCTGCGATGGGGGTACGATCACGATCTCGATGTAGTTCGGCAGTCGCATTGCCCTAGCGGACGCGATCGTCTCGTGATCGTCGGCCTCGAGCAGCAGCTTCACGTCCAGGCGGTCCTTCGGGTAGTCGAGTTCCATGAGGGCCTTCGTGAGGATCGGCAACACCTCGGCCTCGCGGTAGGCCGGCACCAGGACCGTGTAGGTAGGAAGGGTTGCGGGGTCGAGGGCAGCGAGGTCCTCCTCGGTGATGCCGATCTCGAGGAGCTTATCGGTCGGGCGCATCAAGAGGATCATCTTGTGGATGAGCATCCAAAAGTAGAGGACACCGAAGATCGCGTTGACCACGGTGAGGGTGGACAGCGTCTCGCCGAGGAGGCCGGCGGCCAGCAACGCTCCGAGTGCGCCGAGGCCGACCTTCTGGGACAGGGAAAGAGTGCGGCGGGCGCTGTCCTCCGGCCGCCGCTGGAGAAGATCGTCGACGCTGCGCTGCGTGTACTCGTGCTGATAGCGTTCCTCCAGTGCCGCGACGACGTCGCGGTAACCGGTGACGGCAATGCGGACAGGGACTCCCGCTGCGTCCTCGAGCGCCTGGACGGCCTCGGAGTCGTCGGGATCCACCATGGCGATGCGCAGGCCCAGCCGCGAACGACCGACCGGCACCGCGAGATGCGTCCGCCAAAAGAGCTCGGGCATGAGATCGAAGAGGGATGCGTCCATTCGACTGCCAATCGCGGCGGCGCCGCTCTCGCCGTTCAGAAGGTCCACGAGCGGCAGGCCGCGCTGCTCCGCCAGCGCCTCTGCGACGTCGAGGTAGGTTACCTCGTTGCGGCTGGTCAGCAGCCAGCCGAGACGCCCGCCGCTCTTCGCCTGGACGTCCAGGACATCGGCGATCGTGTCGGCGGCCGTCTTCCCACTTCGCCGCAGGAGATCGCCCAGCCGCAGCCTGCGGGGCGCTGCGAGCGCGTCGACGCTGGGGGATGCGGCAGCCGCTGCGGGGTAGACCCGCTCGAAGGCTGCGGTGAGATCGTCCGCCGAGCACTGGGCGAGGCGCACCGGGAGTCCAAGTCCGCGAATGACCGCGTAGGAGGCATCGCCCATCGGCATTTGCGCGGCAACGTACAAGGAGGTCGAGCTTTGGCCGTAGACCAGGACACGGTGCTCGCGCGCCGTATGCTCGTCCAGCAGTCGCGCTGCACGGGAATCCACCGGATCGACGAGGATGGCGCGGGGACCGTAACGGAACGGGCGCATCGAGACAAAGGGGGCGCGCGGCAGCTGCGAGAGGACTTCCGTGCTCATGGCTGGCCGCTCGAACGGTGCCGCCGCTCCCGCCGATGGTCAGTGGCGGACAACACCCAGTAGAGCAAGGTGGCACAAAGGAAGAAGACGAAGGGGAAGGTTCCGATGAGCCACAGGGTACCGCCCAGCGCGAATGCGGTGAGCGCCGCTACGAGACCGGTCGCGAGGATGACGCGGATGGCGATGCGCCGGTTCATGGCAGGGCCGCCATTCGCACGGAAATGTGATCGCCGTCCAGGTCCACCGCTGCAACGCCGGATAGGGACTGCAGCCACCCCTTGAGCCCCTGCCGGTCCTCGGCCAGTCCGTCGATCCGGTAGGCGCCGTCGCGGTATAGGCGAAAGCGGATGTGCAGGCCGGGCGCCACCTCCAGGAGGTCGATGAGCTCCTCGATGTCGGTCAGGCGCAGAACCGGCGCAACGACGATGCTGATGGACTCTGTCGGTGCCCGGCCGGGCAGGGTAATGGGAAGATCATCCACCCCTGCGACGTCCTTCTCCTCTGCCGGAGCTGCAGCCTCCGGTGCGTTCGCAGCCTCCCACTCTACCGAGATGGGCGGATCGACCAGGCTGTCGACCGGCCGGACTTTCAGCGACCGCACGCTCGATGCAACCTGCTGTGCGTCGCGGAGCAGGTCGGCGGTCCCGGGTGCAAGGCGTCCCAGCGGTGCGCCAGTGGCACCCGCGGCGGCGGCGACGCGCATGAGCATGCCGCGTGCGGTCGCTGGGTCCGAGGGGAGGCTTTGCTGCAGGAGCACGGGAAGCTCGATGGTGCCAACCGCTGCCGGAAGTATTGCGTCGCTCACGATGATGTCGGTCGGCTCGCGGAGGATGGCGAAGGGGATCTCGAGCGGATCGCGCAGTATGCGTACGGTCAGGCCCTCCGCGGCCCACGCCGGCAAGGCGCCTGCGGGTGCCGAACTGACCAGAACGACGCGTGTCATCTCAGGCTCCCTGATTTGCGCGCTGGACGTGGCGGTCTGAAGGCGGTGCTGCGGGATCTGCATCCGGCGCACTCCCTGGGCGTGGAAGGGCCTCGTATGTCTGCTGGGCCGCCGTGATCTGTTCTTTGAGCAGGCGAAGCGCTTCGCGGGCTTCCTCCTCCTGCGCTTGCCAATGCCGGCGCAGGAGCTCGGCGTCGTCCAGTGCTTCTCGCCGGATGCGCTTGGCTTCCGCGTCAGCGGAAAGGAGTCGGTCTGCGACGAGTTCGCGTTCGGCCCGCAGGGTGGCGACCTCCGCCTTCACCTGCGTAAGATGGCGCTGCAGGATCTCCCGTAGCGCGTCCGCGAGGTGCTGGCGTTCCTCGGCAACTTTAAGGCGATGTTCCAGTGTGGAGAGGCGACGATCCACCGCGCGCGGCGAGTAGCCGAATAATGTGCGACGGAAACGCTGCAAGGCTGTCGCCCCTTATGATAAAATCCGGCCAGCCTATTAGTATAATGGCAGTAGTCGTTTGATGTTTGCAAGAACCGGCATGGAAACGGGGGCGCTGCGTTGCGCAAAGTAGGCTTGACGCTGATCGCGGCGGTGACATTGTCTACGTTGCTGATCTCTGCATTCGCTTTGCCAGGAACGGCGAATGCTGGTGACGGTCCGCATAACATGACGGTCACGGTGAAGTCGGTGTCGCCTGCATCCGCAAGCCCAGGTCAGCCTGTGACGGTCTCCTTTGCGGTGGATGGCCTGCAACCCACTGACCAAGGCGACCTGAAGGTCAGGGTCATCGCGAACCGACACGTCATCTATACGCAGCAGGTGGCTTCGAGCCCGCAGCCGATGACGATCTCGTTCACGGTGCCCGCGGACGCCAAACCGGACTGGACCTTTGCGCTCAAAGTGAAGAAGGCCTACGCCACTATCCCCTTAACCATCCTGCCGGTGGGTACGCCGGGCGATCTGCCAGAGGTTCCATATCCCGTCCTCCTGCCCGCGCTGCTGCTGCTTGCCATTCCGGCCGCGCGCTGGGTCGGCAAGCGGCGGCGCGCCGCCCAGTGAACCCAGCGGCCGATCTCTCACGAACCCGCGCGACCAGGAGCTGGATCGCACTTTGGCTCGCCGTCGCCATCGTTCCCCTCCTGCCTTACGCATGGCCACTTGCGCAGCAGGCGACGGGCGACACACCACTCGCATACCTCGTCTGGGTCCCGCCGATCGCGTTTGGCTGGGCGGTTTGGGCGCTGCGGGACCATCCGCCGTACAACAACGACGCAGAGACGAACTTCCTGCTTGGCAGCGGCATCGTCGGCATTGTCGGTGCGGTTCTCGCAACCGGTCCCACGATCTGGCCGTACTCGTTCGTCGGTCAAGACATGGGGCTTGCCGTCTGGCCGCTCTGGGGGCTCGGGACCGCATGGCTGGTCTTCGGCGTCACGGTGACGCCGCGGATCGCCGCGCCCCTTGCATACCTTGCGCTCTCTTGGCCGCCGCCGGTTGCCTGGGTCATCGCCCGCACGCAGGGGATCCTGACGGCTGCAGCCCTCGCGGGCACGCGCGTCGCCGCCGGATCCCTGCACTGGCTCTCCGCAGGCGCGCAGGGCACATTCTACGTGCAGCATGGGAGCACCGCGGTGCCTGTGGTCGTCAGCGCCGCCTGCAGTGGCGCGGATAGCGTTCTGGCCGTGGCCATCGTGCTGCCGGTCGTCCTCACGCAGTTCCACGGCTCCTTGAGCCGCAAGATGGTGCTGCTCGGTTTCGGGGCAGTGCTTGCGCTGGCGCTGAACTGGCTGCGCCTGGGACTCCTGATCCTCGCCGTGCACGTATGGGGCAGCTACATGGCGTTCGACCAGTTGCACCCCGTGCTGGGGTTCGTGTTGTTCGCACTGCTCGTGCTCATCCTGGTGCGGCTTGCACTGGCGCTGCGGCTCGTGCCGCGGAGCAGCGCGAGCCCCTTTGCCACGCTCCAAGGGCCGAGCCTGGCTTCCGGCGCGATCGCGGTGGCCGCCGCGGCCATCGTTACGTACAACCTGCTCCCGCTGGTCTACGCGCGGAGCGCGCTTCCGGGTACGCCGATCGCCGCGCAGACCGCCGACCTGACCCGCATCGCGCCAAAGATCCCGGGCTTTCGGCGCGTGCTGCTCGGTCGCTTCAACGACGCAAGTATCCTCGGCACCGGCTCCGGGTCGATCGCCTATGCATATTCGACCCCTGCCGGCGCTTATGTGCTCGCCCAGGTCTTCGAGACGCCGAACCTCAGTGCGCTCAACAGCTACACCTACGCAAACTGCGTCGCCTACCACGGAGACCGCATCGTCGCGACGTTGCCCTTCCTCCTCGGGCCGCGCCTGATTGCGCAGGAGTACGGCGTCCTCCTGCCGCCGACCCAGCTGGGGCAGCAGGGGGCGCCCGTTGCAGATGCGGAGTGGACGCTTTCCATGCGCAAAGGCGGTCAGACGATCTTTCTGCGGATCGCACTCTCGACGCCGCCCCAGAAGGCCGCCTACTGGGAGAGCCGGTACTTCGCGCCGTACCGCTCCCCCACGGGTCTGCTCGCAATGCAAAGTTCCCCCGCGACAGGAGCCATGCCGCGCACGCTCGCGGTGAGCGCGCAGGTGCTGCGCCAGTTCGCCGCGGACTACGAGGCGGCGCTCGTCCGGACGGCAGGGCGGTGAAGCGAGGCCGCAGCAGGGTGCAGGGAAGGTCCCGGCGCCGCCGAACCGAGGGGACGAAGGGGAGGCAACGGCGGTGTGGTGGCACCTCGCGACTGCAGGCATCGGACTCTTGGCGGGCATCGGGATCGGCAACCTGCTTTCCCTCGTGACCGAGCGGCTCACGCAGGGTGCGGTCGCCCTCGCGCCGCGGAGCTGCGGGAGCTGCGGGGCGCCGCTGCCGCTTGCGGGCCGTCTCCCGGCCCTGCGATCGACGCGGCTGGGTGCGTGCGCGCGGTGCGGCGCACGACCTCCTGCCTCAGGACTCTGGCTTGAGGCGATAACCGTTGGCACGGCGGCTGTGCTCTGGTTCCAGTTCGGCGCGGGAGAGTGGCCTGCGGTGCTCGTCGTGCTCTGGCTCGCCGTGGCCGCCTCGGCGATCGACCTTCGCCTGCGCATCATCCCGAACCGGCTGCTCCTTGGGGCTGCGCTGCTCGGTCTCCTGGCCCTGATCCCGCTGGGGCTGCCCGCTTACGGGCAGGGTGCCTTGGGGGGGCTCGTGCTCTTTGCGGTTGGCGCCCTGATGGCATGGTTGGGACGCGGCGGCTTCGGATTCGGCGACGTGAAGTACCTCGCGGTCGTCGGCCTGCTGCTCGGTTTGCAGGCCGGCCTCCTGAGCCTTCTGCTCGCTGTCCTGCTGGGCGGTCTCTACGCTGCGGCGCTGCTCGCGACGCGCAGGGCCGGACGCAAGGACACGATCGCCTTCGGCCCCTTCATCGCGCTCGGATCAGTCGCCGTCGCCCTCTTCGTGCACGTTTCCGGTCGCTAGGCGAGTGCCTCCCGCCTCGCGAGATCCTGGAGGCGCATGGTCAGGCCAGCTTGCCCGCTGCGTGAGCCATCGCAAGGTGGTTGACGGTGTGCGTGAGGCCCTCCGCCAGCGAAACCCGCGGCCGCCAGCCAAGGTGTGTCGCCGCAGCTTGCGGGTCGAGGGCGATCCGCTGCACTTCACCGGGACGCGCGGGCTCGTGGCGGGCAGGGGTCAGGACGCCCATCTGCGCGCTCAGGCGCGCGTACAGTTCGTTCACGGTCGTCTCGATGCCGCATCCGATGTGCAGCGCTTGGTTGTCCGCGGCGTCGAGGGCGGCGACGTTCGCGGCCGCGACGTCCTGGACGTAGACGTAGTCGCGCGTCTGCTGGCCGTCACCGAAGATGCGGCTTTGCAGCCCGAGCAGCAGGTTGCGGATGAAGATGGCGATCACGCCGGCTTCGCCGGCCGGATTCTGGCGCGGCCCGTAGACGTTCGCGTAGCGGAGAGAGGTGTAGGCGAGGCCCCGCTGGAGCGCGTAGAGGTAGAGGTAATGTTCGACCGTGTGCTTCGTCACGCCGTACTGCGAGAGGGGGTTGATCGGGTGATCCTCCCGCACCGGCAGGTACAAGGGGGCCCCGTAGATAGCGCCGCCGCTCGAGGCGTAGACAATCTTCCGGGCTCCGACCTCGAGCGCTCCCTCGATCACCGCGATGCTGCCGAGGATGTTGACCTTTGCGTCGTAGGCGGGCTCGCGGGTCGAGACGCGGACGTCCATCTGCGCAGCGAGGTGGATGACGGCCTCGGGTCGCTCCGCGTGGAAGACGTCGCGCAGTGCGGCGCTGTCGGTGATATCGACCTCGTGGAATGAGGCCTGCGGGTGCAGATTGGCGTGGCTGCCGGTGACGAGGTTGTCCACGATCGAGACGGCGTGGCCCTTGGCAAGCAGCAGATCGACCGTGTGGGACCCGATGAAGCCGGCGCCGCCGGTGACGAGCACGCGCATCGCAAAGCCTCCAGCTGTACCTAGTCGGATGCCGCCCGGAGCCTTAGATGCCGTGCTGATACATGTAGAGGATGTTGCGCACGTAGTTCTGGGTCTCGGGATACGGCGGGATCCCGTGGTAGTACTTGACGGCGCCCGGGCCTGCGTTATATGCCGCGAGCGCCCAGGCGACGTTGCCGTTGAAGAGGTGCAGGAGGTAGGAGAGGTAGGCGATGCCGCCGCGCACGTTCTGCTGCGGGTTGAAGGGGTCCGTCACGCCGAGATCGGCGGCTGTCTGCGGCATCAGCTGCATGAGTCCCTCCGCGCCGGCGGAACTGACGGCCTTCGCGTAGCCGCCGCTCTCCTCCCGGATGACCGCCATCACGAGGTAGGGGTCGATGCCGTAGACCGCGGAGATCGACTGCACGATCGAAAAGAGCTGGGCGGACGTCAGTTTGCCGCTCGCGAGCTCCGCTTCGAGCTGCTGGATGGCGGCCCAGAGCTTTTGTCCCTCGGCATGCAAGTTCGCCTCGAGCGCTGCGACGGAAGCCTGCTGCTGCTTGATCTGGGCGAGCAGCGTCGCGCGCTGCTGCGCCACCGCCGCGAGCTGCGTCTTCTGGTTGAGGAGCGTGGCCTCCTGGTGATCGAGCGTGGCGCGACTCTGGGCGAGTTTGGCGAGGTCCTGGCTGATCTGGTCGGTTTCCTTCTTGAGGTTCACGACGACGCCGCGCTGGTAGCTCGCGATGCGCGCCATGGTGCCGACCTGCGTCACGAAGTCCCCGAAGGAATGGACAGACAGGAGCACGCTCAGAAAGCCGAGCGGTCCCTCCTGCTCGGCGAACAGGAGGACACCGCCGAGGCCGCGCTGCTCCTTGTCCATGGCCTTGCGCGTCGCGTTCAGGTGGGCGGTCGTGCGGCCCATGGTCGCTTCCGTATTCTTGATCGCGATTTCGGTGGCGGCGATTTGGACCTGCGTTTGACCGAGCTGAGCGTTCACCTGCTGCAACTGGGCGTTGAGCGTGTTCGCCTGCGCCTGGAGGGCCTGTGCCTGCGCTTCGTCGGCCACGAGCGTCACATGCACCGTGTGCAACTCGCTTTCGAGTGCACTGAGGGAGGCGGCGTCCGCAACGGGGGCCCCACCCGTTGTAAAGGTCAGAATGGCGAGCAAACCGGCGGCGAAGAGCCGCCTCCAGCAACCCATCATAATTTTTCGGGTTCGCGGGATGCCCGGCATTTCCTGCCGAGCCAGAATTAAATCTACGCAATTGGGGCCATACGTGAAGAATTGATTTCAGCCGTGGTCAAGAAGTCCCGTCGGGCTCTACAAATAGCGGGCAAATATGCCACAACTTTGCGAGGGTCGCGCGGTTGCGCCCGGCGATCTCGCGCTGGCGGTCGAGGGGCGGCACCGTTCCTTGCGGATCTACCATCCACGCGGGAAGGGGCGGACGCTCCTCGGCGTGGCGAGCGCGGAACGCGGGGGGGAGGGGGGTGTCCTCGGGAATCGGGGTGCCGCGCATCTCTGCCCAGAGGATGCTCCAGGCGCGCGGCACGACGCGCAGCAGCTCATAGCCGCCGCCGCCGACCGCGAGCCATCGGCCGGCGCAGTGGCGGTGGGCGAGCGAATGGAGCTTTGCGGCAGCTTGCCAGTAGAAGCGGGTCGAAGCGCGCAGGTCGGTCAGAGGATCCAGCGCGTGGCCGTCGACGCCGAACTCGGTCACCAGGACATCCGGGTGGAACGCCGCGAGCGCCGGCTCGAGCAGGCCGTCCAGGACCTCGAGCCAGGACGCGTCATCGGTGAAGGGCTCCAGCGGGAGATTGAGCGTCGTGCCGTAGCCCGGGCCGTCGCCGAGCTCCTCGATCCAGCCGGTGCCCGGGAAGAGATAGCGCCCGCTCTCATGGAACGAGACGGTCAGTACGGCGGGATCCCGGTAGAACGCGGCCTGCACCCCGTCGCCGTGGTGGGCGTCGATGTCGACGTACGCGACGCGCAGGCCGGCTGCGCGCAGCGCCCTGATGGCGATGGCCACGTCGTTGTAGATGCAGAACCCCGCAGCCTGGCTGCGCATCGCATGGTGGAGGCCGCCTCCGATATTGAATGCGTGGAGGGCCCTTCCCGACAAGATGCTCTCCGAAGCGACGAGCGTTCCTCCCACGGCCAGGGCCGCCGCTTCATGCATGCCGGGGAAGACGGGGTCGTCCTCTGTCCCGAGACCGTAGATGGATGCTGCAGGGGTGGCTCGTCCGAGCCGGCCGAACTCGCGGACCGCTTCCACATACGACGGGCTGTGCACGAGGAGGATCTCGCTGAGTTCGGCTGGCCTGGGGGGCTCGCACTCGTCGGGATGCAGGAGGCCCAGCTCCTCCAGCACCTCCACCGTCCACTGGAGGCGCACGGGATTGAACGGGTGGTCCGGAGTAAACCTGTAGGCCTGATAGGCGTCGCTGTAGATGAAGAGAGCACGTCCGGCCACGAGAGCACCTTCTTGCATGGTGGTCGAAAGGAGTATGCACTGATGATAGCGCCGCGACGATCGAACGGATAGGAACCTTGGGACCAAGGTCGTGACGCGGCAGCGAGCAGATCTGCCGCCGCCGCGTCCTTCGGGCCCGTACGGCCCTGGCGCAGTCAATGGGTCGGCGGCAAAATGGACGTGACAGGCGGGAGGGGTGAGTGCGATGCGGGTCATCCTGCGGGACGGCGGGGTGGCGGACTTGCGCGAGGCGACAGGGAGCGCTGACGAGCGGGCCATGCTCAAGGAGTTCTTCCGGCAGGCATCGCCAGCCGCGATCTACTTCCGCTTCTTCCACGCCCTGCGTGAGGTGGACGACCGCCGCATCGAGGAGATGCTGCGCAGCGGGCGTCCGGACAGCTACGCCCTGCTGTGCGTCTCCGGTGGCGAGATCCTGGGCATCAGCCATTACGTCCGCACCGACGATGCCTCAGCCGAAGTGGACTTCTTCGTCGACGAGCGCTTCCACGGCCACGGCATCGGCACGCTCCTGCTCGAGCAGATGGCGGACGTCGCGTGGCGGGCAGGGCTGCGCCGATTTGAAGCCTACGCGATGCAGGACAACCAGAATATGATCAACCTCCTGCTGCACAGCGGCTACAGCGTCAAGCAGCACTACGCGCCGGGAGACTACGGCACCTTGCGCCTCGTGCTGCCGCTCGGCGAGACGGAGCGCAGCCGCGCCCTGCGCGACGCGCGCGAGCAGCTCGCGACGGCCGCGTCGCTGCAGCCCTTTCTGCATCCGAAGACGATCGCGGTCGTCGGAGCCTCACGCGATCCAGCCCGACTCGGGCACATGTTGTTCCGCCATGTCCTGGAGAGCGGCTTTCCCGGCACCGCATATCCGGTGAATCCGAGCGCGCACTCCGTCGGCGGCGTCCGCGCCTACCCGAACCTCGCGGAGGTGCCGGAACCGATCGACCTCGCGCTGCTGGCGGTGCCGGCCGACAAGGTCGAGGCGGTCATCGACGAGTGCATCGCCGCGAAGGTCGGCGGAGTGGCCATACTCTCCGCCGGCGTCGACGACGCGGGCCACCAGCGTCAGCGGGATATCGCGGGCCGGTTGCGGGCCGCCGGCATCCGCCTGCTGGGGCCGAACTGCTTCGGGCTCTTGACGACGGATTTGGAGCGCCCCCTGAACGCGAGCTTCGCGCCGCGCCTTCCGCGGCGGGGGAGACTTGCGATCGCGAGTCAGTCCGGGGCGCTCGGGATCGCGATCCTCGACTACGCGAGCAGGGTCGGGGTCGGCGTCTCGAGCTTCGTGAGCATGGGAGACAAGACCGACGTCTCCGGCAACGACCTCTTGCAGTACTGGGAGGACGATCCCGAGACCGATCTCATCGCCCTCCACCTCGAGTCCTTCGGAAATCCCGGCAAGTTCTCACGGATCGCGCGACGCATTTCGCCGCGCAAGCCGATCCTCGTGGTGAAGAGCGCGCGCACCCTGGGGGGCGCTGCGATCTCGGAGTTCAGGGTGGGGGAGGACCCAAGGGATCACACGTACGAGGGGCTCTTTCGGCAGACGGGCGTCATCCGGGCGGACACCATCGAGGAGCTGTTCGACGTGGCGGCGCTGCTCACAGCGAGCCCGCCGCCCCAGGGACCGCGGGTCGCGGTGCTGACGAACTCCGCCGGCGGCGCGGTCATGACGGTGGACGAACTTCCGCGGCACGGGCTCGAGATGGTGCGTCCGCCAGTCGACCTCGGCTTTGAGGCTTTGGCCGACGGCTACCGGCACGCACTGCCCGATGTGCTGCGGGACCCCGATGTGGACGCGGTCATCGTGCTCTTCGTCCCGGTCGGAATCTCGCATAGCGCCGAGGTCGCGCGCAGTATCGCCGACGCGGTGCAGGAAGCTGCTCAAGAAGGCATCCGCAAGCCGATCGTGTCGAACTTCCTGCTGACGCCCGAGGACGGGACGGCGCTCGGCTGGATCGAGGCGGGCGAGCAGCGCATCCCCGTCTATCCCTTCCCCGAGCGGGCCGTGCGCGCACTCGGTCAGACGGTGCGCTACGCAGAGCACCACCGCCAGCCGAAAGGCCGGATCCCGGATCTCGAGCACGCAGACCACGGGGCGGCGCGCGAGATCGTGCGCCGCCATGCGGGGGATGGCACCGTATTGCCCAGCGCCGCGGCGGTGGAGGTCCTGGCTGACATGGGCGTGGAGACAGTAGACGCCGTACAGTCCTCCGGGCCCAGGCTGAGAGCCGAAGTCTGCCAGGACCCGCTGTTCGGTCCCGTGCTACAGCTGCAGCCCCTGACGCCTTCGCCGAGCGAGCCGCACGAGCGGCTGGTGCCTCTCACGGACCGGGACGCGCAGGTGCTCTCCGAGATCTGCCTGAGGCCCTTTGCCAAGACGCTTCCGGAGGACGCTCAGGCGCTCGCGGACGTGCTGCTCCGCCTCTCGCGCCTGGTTGAGGAAGTGCCGGAGATCACCGAGTTCGCAGCAGAGCTGGCCGTCAGTTCAGGTCGCGCAACGGCAGCCCTCGCGGAGCTCCGCGCGCAGTCGCAACCCTAGGAAAGTTCGCCTATGGAGCGCTGGGCCGCAAGCCGCTGCAGCGTCAGCCAACGGACCGCGACGATGGCAACCCAGATTTGCGCCAAGAACTCCATGTTCTGCTGCATCATATGCGTTGTGGTGTCGCTGCCGAGTAGGATCAACGTAGCCCAGTCCCGCAGCGAGGCTACGGCAAGGCCGGCAGCTAGCGCGACACCGCTCCACCCGAGCCACTGATGGCCCACTCTGCGCAAAAGCGAGCCGGCGCTCAGGAGCCACATCGCCATGAAGAGGTCTGCCACCACATACAGCGAGACGGACAGGCCACCATCACTCATCGCCCAGTTGCCGAGCACTGTATAGACAGGCGCCATATGCGGATCGGCTGCGAACCCTCGTGCAGCGAATGTCACGGCCACTCCCTGGAGATCAAGACTCATGCCCAGTACGAGCCCAGAAAGAATGCCTGCCCCCAGGCCGATGTGCGCCAGCGGACTATCTGTTTTTCCTGTCCACCTCCACAGCCAGTAGGGCACCATTCCGAAGAACAATGCGAAAAGTCCCTTGACGCCATGATCGAATCCAATAACGTATGGCGCATGTGACCAATACCTAACGAGAGAATCGCTATAGGGGAAGTTCTCTATCAAGTGCCCCGTTGTCAGGGATACAGCAATAACGAAAATCGGTCCGAGGATAGCGTACACAGCGATCATCCGCATGCTTGTTGTTGACATCCTTTAC
>JAKAPV010000021.1 GCA_021806845.1 Bacillota bacterium
ACGGAGCGCCGGCAAGGCCGGTGACCGCGCGGGAACCGGGAGCGGCAGGTCGACGGCTGGCACGCCGTGGGCCAGGGGGAGCTTTGGCATGCCGGCGTGCACAAGATGCCGGATCTGCGGTCGACGCCGGTTCCACCTCGGCGCGGGTGCCGCGGCAGTGCGCACCGAGGGCTGCGCGATGCCTCCCGCAGTCCTCAGGCCGATTGTCCGGGTCCGTCCATGCGTCGGACAGGAGAATAGCGAGACGACTGCATGGACGGACGATCGGCCTCGGTTGCGGGAGCCTCCGTGAGATCGCCGCCCTGACCCACAAGGGCATCAGGGTGGTCCGCGGCTTGAGTTCATGATGAAGTCGCTACTGCTGCATAGGTATTGCCGAATGGTCCTGCGGCGAACCGTCCGTTGGACCCACAACGCGTTGCAAGGATGCGGCGGCACTCACATAGACTCGAGCGGACAAGCACGGGAGGGACGCCGATGGAGATTGAGTGGCTTGCATCCGACGACGACTTGCGTGCGGCGCTGCACGCGCTCGCAGACCTTCTTCGCCTGCTGCCGGAGCCGAAGTAGCATGCGCATCGCGACGTATGCGCGCGTCTCGACCGACGACCAGGCGCAGCACGGCACGTCCCTCGAGGCGCAGGCGCGCATCTGCAAGGAGGTCGCGGCGAAGCTCGGCGCGACAGAGGTGGTCGCGTACGAGGACGCCGGGCTATCCGGCGCGGTGCTGGAGCGGCCGGGCCTCCAGGCGCTGCTCGCCGCCTGCGCCGCCGGCGAGATCGCCGCGGTCGTCTGCCTGGACCCGGACCGACTGGCCCGCAACCTCGCGCACCAGCTGATCCTCACGGACCGGCTCGAGACGCGCGGGGTGGAGCTGCACTTCGTGCAGTTCGAACGGGCCCGCACACCCGACGGCCGCCTTCTGTACGCCATCCGCGGCGCGATTGCGGAATTCGAGGCGCACAAGATCCGCGAACGCACCGTGCAGGGAAAGCGCCAGCGCCTGCGCGAGGGGCGCGTCGTGACTGGAACGCGGATCTTCGGCTACTCATACGACCAAGCGCGCCACCGCTTCGTCCTGGACCCGGCGGAGGCGGCGGTTGTGCGGGCGATCTTCGCGCTTGCGCCACACCTGGGAACGCGGGCGATCGCGCAGACGCTGACCGACGCTGGACTGCGCGGCAAGAACGGAGGTCCCCTGCGCCAGTCGGCCGTCCACGGCGTGCTGCGAAACCCGAGCTACCTCGGCGAGATGCAGCAACTGCGCGGGCTGGGGTGCGTCGCGATCCCGCCAATCATCGACCGGGAGACGTTTCAGTGCGCGCAAGACGCCCTCGCAAAGCGTCGCAGAAAGCCGGCTGGACACGGCCGAGTCTACCTCCTGACGGGGGTCGCGCACTGCGCCGTCTGCGGCGGCAGGATCACCGGCAGCGGCGGCAGCCGCAGCTACTACGCCTGCACCGGGAAACGGCAGACACCGCGCTGCAGCGCCCCCTACTACCCGGCGAAGGAACTCGAGGCACTGGTCTGGGCGAAGGTGTCCAGTGAACTGCAGGCAGCGGCCCGTGCGATGCCGGCGCCCATCGACGTGCCAGGGCGCCCGGGGGAGGCCCGCGCACAGCGGAAGCTTGCGGGCCAGCGCAGGCGCCTCATGCAGGCGGCGGCCGCCGGGCGCCTGCGCGCCGAGGATCTGGCGGACGCGCTCGCAGCGGTGGACGCCCGGGACCGGGCGCTGCAGCTTGCTGCGGGGCAGGCGTCGCCGGGGGGGCAGCCGCAGCGGGTATTGCACCTTCTCGAGGCGACCGAACCGGCCGCACGGCGTCGCATCCTGCGCGCCGCGGGAGTGCGGGTCGTGATCGGACCGCAGACTGCGGAGATCTTTCTGCGCCCAGCATCTGAGCAGTGACCAGGCGGTGGAAGTCGCTGACTACATACTGGCGACGAAGGAGACTGTGCGCGACACTGCCCATCGTTTCGGGGTGTCGAAGAGCACGGTGCACAAGGACGTGACCGAGCGGTTGCCGCGCATAAATCCGCAGCTTGCGCAGGAGGTAAAACAGGTGCTCGAGCACAACAAAGCGGAACGCCACATCCGCGGAGGCGAAGCGACCCGCCGTAAGTTCCTGGAGCGATCTGTATAGCTGTGACCCAGAAACAGGGACCATGATGCACTTGCGCAATAATCTGCAGGGTTTGCAGGATACAGGTAAAAACCGGAGAACGTAGGCCCGAATGCAAAGCCTATGTGATCCGGGAGGAGCTCCAGCGTGGAGATAGCCATCGACCTTGGCACGGCCAATGTCCTGGTCGCGGTCCGCGGAAAGGGTATTGTCCTCAGGGAACCATCCGTCGTCGCCGTAGACCGCGATTCAGGCAAGCTGGTCGCCATCGGGGAAGAGGCGCGCAGGATGCTCGGCCGTACGCCGGGAGCGATCATCGCCATGCGTCCGTTGCGGGACGGCGTGATCGCCGACTACGAGATCACCGAGGCGATGCTCCGGCACTTCATCGCGCGGGTGACACCCGGGAGGTCCATGACCCGCCCGCGGGTCATGATCTGCATCCCGACGGGGGCTACTGGCGCGGAGCGCCGCGCTGTCCGCGAGGCGGCCCAATCCGCCGGGGCAGGGAAGGTAGAGCTCGTGGAGGAGCCGCTGGCCGCGGCGCTGGGCCTGGGACTCGAAATCACGAAGCCCGCAGGTCAGCTCGTGGTCGACATTGGCGGCGGCACGGCCGACGTGGCCGTGCTGACGCTGGGCGGCATCGCCGCGTCGGACTCTGTGCGCGTCGGCGGCGACGCGATGGATGCCGCAATCGTGCAGGAACTGAAGAGCGCATACTCGCTTGCGGTCGGGGAGCGCACCGCAGAGGAGATCAAGATCGACGTCGGATCCGTCCACCCCGGGGCAACCCAGCGCGAGACCGACATCCGCGGGCGGGACCTGCTCACGGGGCTGCCCCGCACGCTGCACCTCACGTCCGCCGATGTCCGCGGGGTGCTGATGGAACCCGCGCAGGAGATCGTCGCAGCGGTTCGCCGCGTACTCGAGCAGACGCCGCCGGAACTACTGTCGGACATTCTCGATCACGGCATCTGGCTGACGGGCGGCGGCGCGATGCTGCACGGGCTGCCGGAACTGATGGCCCGCGAGACCGGCGTGCCGACCTACCTGGCGGAGGACCCCATGTCGTCCGTAGCCCTCGGCACGGCGCGCGCTCTGGATATGCAGATCGTCGGGCGTCATCTGGTGATATTCAAGCGCGTCATATAGGCTATAAGCTAGCAGCAGAAGGGAACTGCAGGCAGGGGCCTTCGTCCCGCCCCTTTTGCATTGCGGGCACGGTCACGACGCGCCTGGGAGGTAGCCGATGGACGTAGAGCGCATCTTGCCGCACCGCTTTCCGTTCCTGTTCATCGATCGCATCGTGGAACTTGAGGCAGGGAAGCGGGCAATCGCGATCAAGAACGTCTCGCACAATGAACCGGTCTTCCAGGGCCATTTCCCGGGGTTGCCGCTGTTCCCGGGCGTGCTGCAACTGGAGTGCATGGCGCAGGCGGCAGGGCTCTGCGTCGGCATGGCGGACCCAGACCAGATCGGCGTCCTCGCTGGCATCGAAGGGGCGCGCTTCTACCGGCCGGTCCGACCAGGCGACCAACTCCGCATCGAGGCCGAGATCGTCGGTCTTAGGCGCGGCTTCGGCAAGGCGCAGGGAAAGATCACGTGCGACGGGGAGCAGGTTGCGCAGGCGACGATCACGTTCGCTCTGCGCAGCCGGGCGGAGTTCCAGGAAACTGTGCGTTGACGCGCATCTGCGCATATGCTAACGTCGACTCGCAAAAAAGCGAATAAGCTCATCGCGAGTGGTGGAGGGACTGGCCCGATGAAACCCGGCAACCGGGCGATGCCACGGTGCCAAACCCTGCAGCCATGCTGAGGGATGAGGGAACCATAGCCGGACTCCCTTGGGGTCCGGTTCGTTGCTTGAATCGGTACGGGAGGAATGGGATTGCGCAGTCTGTTTACCTCTGAGTCGGTCACAGAGGGTCACCCCGACAAGGTTGCAGACCAGATCTCTGACGCGATTCTCGACGCGATCCTGGCGAACGACGCGGACGCCCGCGTGGCAGCGGAGACGCTGGTGACGACCGGGCTCGTGCTCGTGGCTGGAGAGATCACGACAAGCTGCTATGCCGACCTGCCGACGATCATCCGGGACACGATCCGGCAGATCGGATACACCCGCGCCAAGTTCGGCTTCGACGCGGACACCTGCGCGGTGCTAACCTCTATCGACGAACAGTCTCCGGACATCGCGATGGGCGTGGACAACTCCCTGGAGACGCGCGACGGCCAAGACCCCGACCAGGGAGCCGGTGACCAGGGGATGATGTTCGGCTACGCCTGCAACGAGACGCCGGAACTGATGCCGCTGCCGATCAGTCTGGCGCACGCGCTCTCGCGTCGGCTCGCGGAGGTCCGCAAGGACGGCACGCTGCCCTTCCTGCGCCCGGACGGCAAGACGCAGGTGACGATCGCCTACGAAGGCGACCGGCCGGTGCACGTGGCGTCGGTCGTAGTCTCGACCCAGCACGCGGATGACGTGTCGCAGGAAAACCTCCGCGACGCGGTGCTCTCCGAGGTCGTGCGGCCGGTGATCGGGGATGCGCTGCGCGATGCGGAGACGCGCTACTACGTCAATCCGACCGGGCGGTTCGTGCACGGCGGTCCCGCTGCGGACTCCGGCCTCACCGGCCGCAAGATCATCGTCGACACCTACGGCGGCATGGCGCGCCACGGCGGCGGCGCGTTCTCCGGCAAGGACCCCTCGAAGGTTGACCGCTCCGCCGCGTATGCCGCCCGCTGGGCCGCAAAGCACGTGGTGGCGGCGGGACTCGCGGACCGCTGCGAGATCCAGCTCGGCTACGCGATCGGTGTAGCCCACCCGCTCTCAATCCGCGTAGAGACGTTCGGCACGGGCCGCGCGTCGGATGCGGAGATCGCGCAAGCGGTGCGCAGGGTCTTCGACCTGAGGCCGGCGGCCATCATCCGCGACCTCGGGCTGCGTCGGCCGATCTACCGTCAGGTGGCCGCGTACGGGCACTTTGGACGTCCGGACCTGAGCCTTCCCTGGGAACAGTTGACCCGTCTGGCCGAGTTGCAGCAGCAACTGCCGGCAAAATCCCGCTGAAACCTGAACCGCCCCCTCATGCGCGCCATACTGTAAGGCCGCGAGGGGGCGGTTTTTTTGCAGATCGCTATATGGGTGGCGATCGCGCTCTTGCTCGTCGTCTGGACCTTCTGGCCGTCTTCGGCCCAGAGGCCGCCGGTGCTCCTGGTCGTCCGCAACCGCTGCGACGAAATCGAGGGCGTTGTGCGGACGCTGCGAGCAGCCGGCCACGAGGTGACAGCCCTCGATCGCGGCTCGAGCGACGAGACGGCCGAAGTGCTGCGCAGGCTGGTCCAAGACGGGTGCGCGTCGCGCGTCATGTACGGGGACATCGACCGGGCCGTGTCGGAGGCGAGGGCGCCGACGCTGCTCCTCATCCGTCTCGACGAGCAGTTTACGGCGCACGAAGCGCTCCGCGCGCTACGCTTTGGCAGGTGAAGTGCATCATCTGGTAGAATTGCCAGCCGACCTTGAGGAGCACGGAGGTGACCGGTCTGCCGCGTGAGCGCGTCTATTCTGCGATCGTCGGAACCCTAGGGTGGCTGTATCTGGTCATCCTTGCCGTCCTCGGCCAGCTGCACAGCCCGCTGATGCTGCTGGTGTTCATGGCCTTCGCGGCCTTGTCGGAAATCTGGCCGGCTCGGCTGCGGGTCGGCACCGTCTCGATCCTGACCGCCTTTCTGATCCCGGCCATCGCCTTGATCGGTCCGGCAGACACTTCCCTCGCCCTGGCGGTGGGGAGCTTCACCGCAGGGCTCGTCCAGCGAAGGCCGTTTTCCATCGCGGTGTTCAACGGCGCGCAGTACGCGCTCGCAGTGGGGGCGGCTGGCCTCCTGACGCGGGGCCTCCTACACCTGCCGCTCGCGGGCGGGCTCCACATGCTGCCGCTGGCCGTGTACTACATTGCATTCCTGCTGTTCAACCACGTCCTGGTCGACAGCTACTTTTTGCTTGCGGGCTTCAGCTGGCGCACCGCCGCGCTGGACGGGATCGGGCTCGACCTCACGCAATCCATTGTGACGGTGCCGCTGGGGTTCGGTGTCGTGATCGCCTACACGACGTACGGCTGGCCGGGCGTCTTCGCCGTCGGGACGCCGCTCATTCTGCTGGGGTACGCGTTCAACCTGCAGATCAGCCTCCGCCAGCGCAATCGCAACCTTGAGGTGCTCTATGAGTTCCACGGCAAGTTCGCCCGCGCCGCGGACGGTGCGGCGATCCTCCAGGAACTGCGCCACAGCCTCGCGGCAGTCTACGGCAATACCGCCTCCTTCGTCGCGCTGTGCGATGTACGCAGCGGCCTGCAGCCCCCCTTGCCGGGCACGAGCCTCGCTCCGCATCCGGAAATCCTCGAAACGGTGCGCGCAAGCGGACGGGAGATCATCCTGGACTCTTCCCGGCTTGCGCGGCAGCTCTCGCCGACCGCCCAGGCCGGCGTCGTCTACCCGATCATGGTCCGCAACGCCTGCTACGCCGTCATCGCCCTGGCTTGGCCGTTCCAGCTCCGTATCGACACCGAGGACAAGCACCTCTTCCGTGCCGCGGTGCAGCTCGCTTCCATCGCGTGCGAGAAGGAGGTCCTCCTGCGCGAGACCGAGCGCCTCGCGGCGACCGACCCCCGCCTGCCCGGACTCTACAACTACCGCTACCTGATCACCCGCCTTGAAGAGGAAGTCGCGCGCAGCGCGCGCGACGGCACGAGACTGGCGATCGTCTACATCGACCTCGACGGCTTCAAGCAGTGCAATGACCGCTTCGGGCACCTCGCGGGGGACGAGGCGCTGCGCGAGTTCGCCAACCTCTTGGGAGCCCAGACCCGCAGTCAGGACATCGCCGCGCGCTATGCCGGCGACGAGTTCGTCCTGCTGCTGCCGGATGCGAGCGCCGATCTCGCCTACAACGTCGCGCAGCGGCTTCGCGACGAGACCGAGAATTTCCGCTTCCTGGGCGCCGTCGTCGAGGGCGGTATGCCGATCAGCTTCAGTTTCGGCGTGGCGATGGACGAGGGCGGGACGCGCACGGCCCGCGAGCTGATTGACGACGCGGACCGCGCCATGTACAAGGACAAGAACCGCGGCAGGCAGGGCTTGCAGCGCTAAGATCGGCAACAAAGCGCTCAGAATAAGTTGTTGACTATATGGAAACAGTCGGATATGCTGGGTGCGTATTCCGTGTTTTGCCCGGGGAGGGAGTCCTTTGGAGGACAAGGTCATCAAGTGCCGAGATTGCGGCGCGGAGTTTCTCTTCACTGTAGGAGAGCAAGAATTCTTCTTGGAGAAGGGCTTTCAGCATGAACCGACGCGTTGCAAGGACTGCCGTTCCAAGCGTCGCCAGTCGACGTCGGAAGGCGAAGGCCGCCAACTGCACACGGTGGTTTGCGCCTCGTGCGGGGTAGAAACCCAGGTGCCGTTCAAGCCCAGATTGGACCGCCCCGTCTACTGCCGAGAGTGCTTCGAGCGCGAACGCGCCAAGGTCTAAGCAAGCAATATTCCTTCGTCATCCCCGGGGCGAACAGCCCCGGGGCTTTTTATGCATGACTGAATATTGTAGGTGTGGAACAGTCCACACTTCGCCAGCCCACGAAGTCCGTTCTGACGCCTATCCACAGAGTTATCCACACTATGCACAGTTCCAGGGTGCCTTCACACAACTGCAACATCACTGTATGAGGGAATCCTTAGATTGCTTTCGATCGTTGGACCGACCAGGTGCAGGAGCGACGAGACACAGCGGGGAACCACCCTCATGTGTCTCCTGGGAGGTGACCGAGATGGACGTGGTGGTTCGCAGCCGCAACATCGAGGTGACGGCGGCGCTCAAGTCGCACGTGGAGAAGAAGGTGCGCAAGCTCGAGAAGTTCCTCTCCGGCGCAGGCAAGGCGAACGTACGGCTGGAGATCGAGCACGGTCGCCACACGGCCGAAGTGACCATCCCGGTAGCGGGGCTGATCCTGCGGGGCGAAGAGAAGGGCGACGACATGTACGCGTCGGTGGACCTCGTCGTGCAGAAGCTGGAGCGCCAGGCGAAGCGCTGGAAGGGCCGCCTGCTCCGCGGCCGCACGGGAGCGGTCGAAGGCGCTCCGGGAGAGAGGGCAGACGATGACCTCACAGGCCTGCTGGTTCGCCGCAAGGCGTTCCCGGCGAAGCCGATGACGCCGGAGGAAGCCATCTTGCAGATGGACCTCGTCGGGCATGACTTCTTCGCTTTCCGCAACGCGGAGACGGAAACGATCAACGTGGTCTACCGCAGGAGCGACGGCAACTACGGGCTCTTGGAACCGGAGGGCTAAGCGGGGCGGCGCCGGGCGGTATCCACCCGGCGCCGCTTCTTGCCGAGGTCCGATATGCAGAGGACGGTGCGTTGATCGGCATGACGGAGACGAGGGGCAGCGGACTCGAGGTGCAGGGCCTCGAGAAGCGGTTTGGGGAGCTCAGGGCCGTGGACGGACTCTCATTTCAGGTGGGGCCGGGGGAGACGGTCGGGCTGCTCGGGCCGAACGGGGCGGGCAAGACGACGACGCTCCTCTGTATCGCCGGCCTCGTGCGGCCAAGCGCCGGACAGGTGCTGTGGAACGGGGCGGCGCTCGGACCCGAGCGCGGACGCCGCGTGACGCTGATCTCCGAGTCGCCGGAAGTGTACGCGATGCTGACGGTCTGGGAACACCTCGTGTTCGTGGCGAGGTCGTGCAGGCTTCCGGACGGATGGCAGCGGCGCGGCGAGGATCTCTTGGACCGCTTCGGCCTCCTGGAGCAGCGCGATGCCTTGGGGGAATCTCTATCGAAGGGCATGCGGCAGAAGACGCTGATCGCGGCGTCGGTCCTCGCCGGCACGCCGGCGCTGCTGCTCGACGAGCCGATGATCGGGCTTGACCCGCGCGGCCAGCGCGAGCTGCGGGACATGCTCCAGGAGCTGCGAGAGCGGGGCATCGCGCTTCTCATCTCGACCCACCTGCTCGAGTCGGCGGAAACGATCTGCGACCGGGTTGTGATCCTGAAGCAAGGGCGCCTCGTGGCGCAGGGTCCCGTCGCGGAGCTGCGGGAGCGCCAGGGCAGCGGGCAGAGTCTGGAGGACGTCTTTCTGGAGGTTACGCAGTGAGGCCTGGGACCCGCACCGCGCAGGGGGTGGCCGCGCTCTGGTGGCTCGACTTCACCGCCTTTTCAAACCGGCTGCGGCACATCCTGCGCGAACCCAAGCGGCTCTGGACGTGGGCGATCTTCGTCGTGTGGCTCGTCATGGTCGCAGTGGGGAGAGCACTCGGAGCGAGCCAGGGTCATTCATCCCTCGGCTTCGAGGCGGCGGGCCCGGTCGTCGGCGCAGTGATCCCCGCCGCCTTTGTCCTCATCGTCGGCCTCACATGGCAAGGTGCGGCGCGCCGTGCGCCGGCAGCGCTCTCATCGCCCGCGGACGGGCGCTTCCTCCTGGCGTCGGACATCTCGCCGCGCGCCGTCGTACTTTGGCTGCAGCTTCGGCAGGCTTGGGGACTGACGCGCGCCGTGCTCCTGAACGCTGTGATCTGGCTCGCCGTACTGCTTCCATCCCCAGGCGTCAGCATACCGGGCGTGCTGAAGGGGATGCTGGCGATCCTGCTGTCGGCCCTGCTCCTCTACGGCATACGGCTGCCGCTCTTCATCCTGGCTCGCCGCAATCCCCGAATGCCCGTCGCAGCCGCCGGAGTGGTCATCGCGCTGATCGGCGGAGCGGCCCTTCTCGTCCAGGTCTACCATGCACTGCGCGCGCAGGGAAACTTCGCGACGGCGCTTGCGCAAAACCGCGTATCACTGCCGATCGGCGCAACCGTCGCATCCGCACTGAGCGGCGAGTGGGGGGGCCTGCTGTTCCTCTTTGCCCTCGCGATCTTGGCGACGGCGCTCTCCGTCTATGTGGCGCAGGACTGCTACCCGGAGATCTGGGAGTCCTCGAACCGCGCCTTTGCCGTACGCCGCCTCGCCAGACGCGGCAGGTTCGGCGGCGCCGACCTGCGCGCAGCCCTCTCGGAAGCGGGCGCGCCGGCGCGCAAGCGGACGCGCGGACGCGTGAGCTCCTCGCGGGGGAGCCGGGTTCCTGGCGGCGTTTGGGTACTGCTATGGAAGGAGTGGCTGGCGCTCCGCCGCTCCCCAAGCGGACTGCGGGGAGCCGCTGCATGGCTTCTCGGCAGCGTCGCGGCGGGCGCACTGCTCGGCGAGTTCGCGCTGCGCCAAGGCGGGGGTGCGGGGGTCGAAGGGATGATCGTCGGCTTTGCGATCTACCCGGCGCTCTTCCTCTCCACCGCGAGCGGCATCTCGCTGGCGGCTGACGTACGCCGGCCGATCTGGTGGCTCTCCGACGAATCTCTGGTCAAGCGGATCGGGGTCTGGACGCTCGCGACCAGCCTCAAGGGGATCGCGCTGATCACGGTTGGGCTCCTTTGCGCCGCGATCACTTCTGGAACGCTCGCGATGACTCCGGTCGCCGTTCCCCTCGGCGCCGCCGCCATCTGGCTGCTGCGCGCGATCGGCCTCACCGTCTATTCCCTCATGCCGTCGCAGACCGACCTGCGCGGCCCCGGGGCGGCCCTGCGACTGTTGCTCACGTTCGTTCTCCTGATCCCCGCGGCCGGCGTGGCCGGTGCCCTCGGCGCTGCCACCGGCAGCGGCACCGTCGCGCTGGCGGCCGGGGCGCTCGCGGCGGTCGGGGAGGGCATCCTGCTGGTGGTGTTCGCGGCGTCCAGGCTGCGCGGCAACGGCATGGCGGTGGCGCAGGCGGAGCAGCGCTAGTCCGATTGCGGACGGCGCGAGCCCGATGGTACACTAAACTGCAATGCGCCTATGAGCGCGAACTTCCGCGTTTTGCTCCGAAGGAGGCACCGAGGGTGCTCAAGCTGGTGCAGAATGTCCTGACCGGCAACTTCAATGACCGAGAAATCCGACGGGCACGCCACCTCGTCGATCGCATCAATGCCATCGGACCGACCATCAAGCAAATGTCGGATGACGACCTGCGCGCGCGCACCGCGGAGTTCAAGGAGCGTCTCGCGCGCGGCGAAAGCCTGGACAGCCTGCTCGTCGACGCGTTCGCGACGGCGCGCGAGGCGGCGGAGCGCACCATCGGGCAGCGGCCGTACGACGTGCAGCTGATCGGCGGCATCGTCCTGCACCAGGGCAACATCGCAGAGATGAAGACAGGGGAAGGCAAGACGCTGGTCGCCGTCCTGCCCGCCTACCTGAATGCGCTCGAAGGCAAGGGCGTTCACATCGTGTCGGTCAACGACTACCTCATCACGCGCGACAGCGAGTGGATGGGCAAGATCTACAACTTCCTCGGGCTGTCCGTAGGACGGATCGTCCACGGGCTGGACAACCAGCAGCGCAAGGAAGCGTATGCTGCGGACATCACCTACGGCACCAACAACGAAATGGGCTTCGACTACCTGCGCGACAACATGGTCGCGTCGGTGGAGGAAATGGTGCAGCGCGGCTTCAGCTTCGGCATCGTCGACGAGGTCGACTCGATCCTGATCGACGAGGCGCGTACGCCGCTCATCATCTCCGGCCCCGGCACGCAGTCTAACGACCTCTACTACCGCTTCGCCGACATCGCGCGCCACTTCGAGGATGGCCGCGACTACACGGTGGACGAGAAGGCCCATACCGTCTCGCCGACCGAAGAGGGCGTGGAGCGCGCCGAGCGGATGCTCGGCGTGGAGAACCTCTACGAGGACGCCCAGACCGACCTCTCGCACTACCTGATGCAGGCCCTGCGGGCGAAGGGGCTCATGAAGCTCGACCGCGACTACGTCGTCAAGGACGGCGAAGTGATCATCGTCGACGAGTTCACGGGCCGCATGATGTTCGGCCGCCGCTACTCGGACGGTCTGCACCAGGCGATCGAGGCCAAGGAAGGCGTGAAGATCGAGGAGGAGAGCCAGACGCTCGCCTCCGTCACGTTCCAGAACTACTTCCGCATGTACAAGAAGCTGGCCGGCATGACCGGCACGGCGGCGACCGAGGAAGAGGAGTTCCGCAAGATCTACCACCTCGACGTCGTCGTGGTGCCCACGAACCGCCCGATGATCCGCAAGGACCTCCCGGACCTCGTCTACAAGACGGAAACCGGCAAGTTCCGCGCCGTCGTCGAGGACATCGTCGAGCGCCACAAGACGGGACAGCCCGTGCTCGTCGGCACGATTTCCATCGAGAAGTCGGAGCTGCTCTCGCGCATGCTCGAGAAGCGCGGCGTGCCGCACCAGGTGCTGAACGCGAAGCACCACGAGCGCGAGGCGCAGATCATCGCGCAGGCGGGCCAGCGAGGCACGGTGACGATCGCGACGAACATGGCGGGCCGGGGCACCGACATCGTGCTGGGAGAAGGCGTCGCGGATATCGGCGGCCTGCACATCCTCGGCACCGAACGCCACGAGTCCCGCCGCATCGACAACCAGTTGCGCGGCCGTTCCGGCCGTCAGGGCGACCCGGGATCGTCCCAGTTCTACATCTCCCTCGAAGACGACCTGATGCGCATCTTCGGCTCGGAGCGGATGTCCGGGATCATGGAGCGCCTGGGCATGGACGACGACCAGCCGATCGAGAGTCCGATGCTGACGCGCGCGATCGAGAACGCGCAGCGGCGCGTCGAGTCGCGCAACTTCGATACCCGCAAGCACGTGCTCGAATACGACGATGTCGCAAACCTGCAGCGCCACGTCATCTACGCGGAACGTGCGCGCATTCTGGCGGGTGAGGATCTCAAGGAGCAGATTCTCGGGTTCCTCGACGCCTCCGTGGACGATGTGGTGGACCGGTACTGCGTCGACGGCGTGCATCCCGACGAGTGGAACCTGCAAGGACTCCTGCAGCAGGCCGAGCAGATCTTCCTCGATCCCGGCCAATTGCCCGTCGCGGAGATTGAGGGCCAGTCGAAGGACATGATCCGCAGCATCGTGCGGGACGAGGCCCGCAAGACCTACGAGGCCCGGGAGACGCTCGTGGGGTCGGAGGTCATGCGCCAGCTGGAGCGGATGTTCCTCCTGCACAACGTCGACGAGAAGTGGGTCATGCACCTCGACAACATGGATGACCTGCGCGAGGGCATCACCCTGCGCGCGTACGGTCAGCGCGACCCGCTCGTCGAGTTCAAGCGCGAGGCCTACGAGATGTTCCAGGCCATGACCGCCTCCATCCAGGAGGACACGGTGCGCATGATCTGCAAGGTGCAGATCGTCGAGCAGGCGCCGCCGCCGCCCCCGCCGCCGCCCATCTTCCTGCCGACCGCGCTGCAGTCCGCAGGCGGGTCGGAAGCGGTGCACAGTCCGCAGCGGGCGCAGAAGAGTGTCGGGCGCAACGACCCGTGCCCGTGCGGGTCCGGCAAGAAGTACAAGCACTGCCACGGCAAGACCGCTTCCTAGGAGGACGACGTGCAAGAAGAGCTCTCTGCCCTGCGCGATCGCATTCTGGCCCTCAGGGGGTCTCTTTGACTCCCCTGCTCGCAGGGATGAGATCGCGCGCCTGCTGAAGGAGACGGAGTCGCCGGACATCTGGCAGGACCAGCGGCGCGCCCAGGAAGTCGGACGGCGGCTCAAGGTGCTGCAGAGTCCCCTCGAGCTCGTGCAGCGCATGCTGGGCGAGGTCGAGGACTTCCTGGTGCTCGACGAACTCGCGTCGGCGGAAAACGACGAGGGATCCTTGAACGAGGTTGCGCAAGGAGCGTCGCGGCTTTCGGAAGAGGTCGGACGGCTCGAGCTGCGCGAACTCTTGCGCGGCAGGTACGACACCGCGGATGCCATCGTGTCCCTGCACGCCGGCGCCGGCGGCACCGAGGCGCAGGACTGGGTGCAGATGCTCTGGCGCATGTACCAGCGCTGGGCGGAAGAGCGCGGGTTCCAGGTCGAGGTCTTGGACGTCCTGCCGGGGGACGACGCCGGCGTCAAGAATGTCGATATCGAAGTGCGCGGTGAATATGCCTATGGCTACCTGCGCCCGGAGAAGGGCGTGCATCGCCTCGTCCGCATCTCTCCATTCGATGCGAGCGGTCGCCGGCATACCTCCTTCGCTTCCGTCGACGTCCTCCCGGTGATGGAGGGCGACACGCAGATCGAGATCAACCCGGAAGACCTCAAGATCGACACCTTCCGCTCCGGCGGCGCGGGCGGACAGCACGTCAACAAGACGGAGTCCGCGGTCCGCATCACGCACCTGCCGACCGGTATCGTCGTCGCCTGCCAAAACGAGCGATCCCAGCACTCCAACCGCGAGACGGCGATGCGCATGCTGCGCGCGAAACTGCTCGAGCGCAAGGAGGAAGAAGAGCGCCAGGAGGTCGCGCAGCTCCGCGGCGACCAGGGAGCGATCGCCTGGGGCAACCAGATCCGGTCCTACGTGTTCCAGCCTTACACGCTCGTCAAGGACCACCGTACCGGGACCGAGATTGGCAACGTCCAGGCCGTGATGGACGGGGAACTGGACCCCTTCATCGAGTCCTATCTGCGGCAGGCGGCCAGCAGCGGGCACTGAGCCGCTGTACCGGCGAGGAGTTGCGTTGGGGCTGTCGAATGGAGTCGAGCGAGGTGTTGTCCCATGCGGCGCAGCTTCGTTTGGCCCGTCGTGGGCCTGGTCCTGATCGGTTGCGCCTTCTTCGTCGGCCGCGCCGACGCGCAGGGGAGTGCAGCGCCGGGATCCGCGCAGGATCCCCTGGCGAGCGTCAGCTACGTTACGCAGGCTGTGCAGAATGCCCTCACGCAGCAGGTCCCGACACTTGTGACACAAGGCGTTCAAAGTGCGCTGCCGGGCGTCGTCACGCCGCTCGTGCAGAGTACTGTGCAGACCGACGTGCAGTCGGCGATCTCGCAGCTGCCTCAGGGGGGCGGCGGACAGGTTACTGTGGTCACGGTCGAGCCGGGGCAAAAGCTGGTCGCCCAGGCGGGCACCGAATTCATCCTGCGGGGCGGCAACGCCGTCGTCTCGCTGAGTCCGACATCGGCCGGCGGCTTCTCCGATCTCACCGGCGGTGCGAACCTCGGGCAAGGCGCCAGTGTTCCTGCAAACCACCTGCTGCTCGCGGCCCGCTCCGACGGGCGGGCGATCGCGCCGAACGGCAATGTGCGCCTCCTGGTGATCGTGGTCGGCCAGTACGCCCTGCAGCCGGCCCCCTGAGAGGAGGCTTGCCGTGAAGCGCTACGCGCGGGACTTTTTCGGGACCGCGATCGGCACGCTGATCACGGCGTGCGGACTCTCGTTCTTCCTCGTACCGAACCGCATGAACGACGGCGGACTTACCGGTCTCGCCGTCCTTCTGCACTATCTGCTGCATGCGCCGATCGGCGCCCTCGTCTTCGTACTCAACGTTCCGCTGCTCGTAGCCGTCAGCTACCTGATCGGACTGCCGTTCGTATTCCGGTCGTTGCTGGGCGTGACGATGCTGTCCGTGTGGCTGGCCATCCTTCCGGAGCACGCGGTCACGCACGACCTGCTCCTCTCGGCGCTCTATGGGGGAGTCCTCTCCGGAACGGGCCTTGGCATCGTATTCCGCGTCGGCGGATCGACCGGCGGAACCGATCTGGTGGCCCGCCTCCTGCGCCACTTTACGAACACGTCGATGGGCGCCGGCCTGCTCGGAACCGACACGGTGATCATCGCGTCGACGGCGCTCTTCTTCGGCCTGCGCCTCGGCATGTATTCCGCAGTGGCGCTCTTCGTCGGGACGCGGGTCGTCGACCTCATCCAGGAAGGCCTCGACTTCCGGCGCGAGGCACTCGTGATCAGCGAGAAAGGGCAGGAGATCGCGCGCGAGGTGATGCAGCGCATGGGACGCGGCGTCACCCTGCTCTCAGGGCGCGGCGGCTATACGGATACAGAGCGGCCGGTCGTCCTCGTCGTCATCTCGCGCAGCGAGGTGCAGGACCTCAAGGACATCGTCTACCACGTGGACCGCGATGCCTTCCTGATCATCAGTACGGTCCACGAGGTGCTGGGAGAAGGCTTCAAGCAGCTCGAGGGACGTCACCGGTCGAGATACAGGGAAAAAACCTGACGAATTTGCGGTTGACAATATGTGGGGGGCCTTCGACGGCAGGAGTCGTTGTTCGACAGTCGAAGACGGAACAGACAACCTGTCCTGGGTAGGTGTGCGTGCAATTGATAAGCTTGCGCAACGTCAGCAAGGTCTACCCGAATGGCGTCGCAGCACTGCGCGGCGTGGAACTCGAGATATCCAAAGGCGAGTTCACATTCCTGGTCGGGCCGAGCGGCGCGGGAAAGTCGACCCTGCTGCGCCTCCTCTTCCGTGAGGAGGTGCCAACGAGCGGCGTCGTCATGGTGAACGGCCATGACGTCGGACGCATGCGCCGCAAGCAGATTCCGTATCTGCGCCGGCAGATCGGGGTCGTGTTCCAGGACTTCCGCCTCCTGCCCCAGAGAACAGTGGCGGACAACATCGCCTTCGCGTTGCGCGTCACGGAGGTGCACCCGCGGGAGATCAAGCGCCGTGTGGCTCAGGTGCTGGAGCTCGTCGGCCTGACCGAACGCGCGACCGCCGTGCCCAGCCAGCTCTCCGGCGGGGAGCAGCAGCGCGTCGCGCTCGCCCGTGCCATGGTCGGGCACCCGCTTGTGCTCCTGGCGGACGAGCCTACCGGAAACCTCGACCCTGTGAACGCCTCCGAGATGATGAAAACCCTTTTGGAAATCAACCACCTAGGTACGACCGTCGTCATGGCCACCCACGCGGCGCACCTCGTCGACCGCGCGCGCCAGCGCGTCGTCGCGATGGAGGACGGGCAGATCCGGCGGGACGAACTGGCTGCCTCGTACTCGGAGGGGGTGGTGCGGTGAAGCCTCGGACCTGGGCCTTCTGCCTGAGCGAAGCGAACCAGAACCTGCTGCGCAACCCCGTACTGGCCATCGCTTCGATCACCACCACCGCCGTTTCGCTGCTGGTGCTGGGCGTGTTCCTGCTGCTTTCCGCAAATGTCAATCAGATCACAACGAATATCGAAAGCCAAGTAGCCGTCCGCGCCTTCTTCGACAAGTCGACGACCCAGGCGCAGGAGACTGCGGCGCTGAGCACCGTGCGCGGCTGGAAGGACGTGCGCTCCGCCCATGTCGTCACCGCGAAGCAGGCACTCGCGCAGCTCAAGAGGGAGTTCGGGGACCAAGGCAAGGTGCTGAACAGCCTAGGGAGCGCCAATCCGCTCGAGGACTCCCTCTCCGTCACCGCCAAGGCGCCGGTCGACGTCGCCCCGCTCGCGAAGGCGCTCGGCAAGCTCACAGGCGTAGTGCGGGTCTCCTACCAGAGCGAGGTCGTGAACCGCCTGTTCAACTTGATCAACGGAATCCGGGTTGTGGGGCTCGGCGTCGGCGTATTGCTCCTGCTCGGCGCCCTCCTCGTGATCAACAACGCGATTCGCCTGGGCATCATCACGCGCAGGCGGGAGATCGCGATCATGCGCCTCGTGGGCGCGACCGAGTCGCTGGTGCATTGGCCGTTCATCCTTGAGGGCCTGATCCTAGGGCTGATCGGGTCCGTCATCGCGGCCGGCCTTGCATGGTGGGGCTACAGCGCCCTCTACACAAGCGCCGCACGTTCCCTGCCATTCCTGCCGCTCGTGGCGCCTACGCCATACGCAAGCGACATTGCCGGCGTGCTGGTGGTGCTGGGCGTCCTGCTTGGAGCGGTCGGCTTTCGACTCTCCGTGCGGAGGCTCGCGCGGGTATGAGCAGGGCCGGCAAGCCCCTCGCGCTGGGAGCAACCATCGCGCTGCTCTTGTCCGCTTGGGCTCCCGCTGCCGGCGCCGAGACGCTGCAGCAGGCGCAGGACCAGCTCAAGCAGATCCAGCAACAGCTGCAGCATGACAAGCAGATGCTGGCCCAGACCCAGCAGTCGCTCTCGAGTGAGCGGGCGACCCTCGAGACGGTTCACCAGAATCTCGACCAGACGACCTTACAGCTCGACGCTGCCCTCAACTGGGAGGCCACGCTCGGCCGCCGCATCGGCTTCAAGCAGAAAGAGATCGCCTCGACCCAAAAGAAGCTCCAGAGCGACCGGCAGGTGGTCGGGTCTGCGCTGCGCGCGATCGAGCAGCAGGGCACCGGAGGCTACCTGAACGTCCTCCTCGGGGCGCAGTCCTTCAACGACTTCGTGGTGCGGCTCGGTCTCCTGAGCGCCATCGTCAAGGCGGACGTCGATGTCATCCACACCGTGCAGAGTGCGGAAAAGCTCCTCGTGGAGGAGAGGGCCCAGCTCTCGCAGGAGCGCTCCCAGTACGCGCACATCGCCGCAGTGCGGCGCCAGGAGCAGTCCGTGCTCTCGTCACAGCTCAACGATCAGCGGCAGGCGATCGCCCAGCTCGACGCCACCTACTCCAAGCAGAAGAGCGCGGTGCAGTCCGACGAGGGCAACTCTACGGAGATCGAGCAGATCATCCAGAGCCTTGAGAGCCACGGCACCGGTAGCGGCGTCCGCGGCGTCAAGTTCATCTGGCCGGTGGTCGGACCGATCACGTCGCCCTTCGGCTGGCGCCTGGACCCCGTGATGCACCAGTGGTGGATCCACACCGGCATCGACATCGGAGTGCCGTACGGCACACCGATCCACGCCGCGGCGTCCGGCCGGGTGATCGTAGCCCAGTGGCTGAACGGCTATGGCTATACCATCATCATCGACGACGGCAATGGCATCTCGAACCTCTACGCCCACCAAGAGCGCTTTGCGGTCGCGGTGGGAGACCAGGTCCAGCAGGGCCAAGTCATCGGCTACGTCGGCGCGACAGGGTGGGCGACAGGTCCGCACCTGCACTTTGAGGTCCGCGTCGACGGGAAACCGGTCAACCCGATGCCGTATATGCCTCCCAAGCCGTAGTACTTCTTGCACAGGACGCCACACCGCTCGCGGATGTGGCGTCCATCCATGTTCCAACGAAAAACTTATTTTTCGTTAGGGGTTGTTTGTTCGTGGCCAGAATAGCAGAATAGGGGAAGTTAGCTTGGGAGATTTAGCTCCAAGGGGAGGCGGAATCACCATTCCTCGGGAGGACTTGCGCGTCTTGGTCTTCCCGGAGCGGGGCGGTAGCGCCCGAGAGTGGCGGTTTCAACAGAGGCACCGCGCTTGGCTGAGTATTGCCGGCGCGGGAGCGGCGTTCATAGAT
>JAKAPV010000256.1 GCA_021806845.1 Bacillota bacterium
GTACTGAGCAAACCCTTTAGACCATGTATTGGGCCGGTCCCCCTAAATCGGCGGGTGCGTCCGTACACCTTTGGCAGGAGGCGCGATTGTCCATGACAGCCCCTTGTCCGCCGAGATGGCCCGACTTGCGGGGGATGCTCCCATGAGGCTTTCGGGACGCGGATGGGCCGACGCCTATCTCTACGTGCTCCTCGCCTCTGCACTCGGAGCGTCCGGAGTTGCGGTGCTGCGCCTGCACCCGGGTGCGGGCCTCGCCTCGTTCGTCACACTCTGCGTGCTGGCGGCCGCCGCCGAACTCTACCCCCTGATTGTGCGCGGAGCGGCGTCGTCCCTGATCGCAACGATCCTCTGGGTCGCCTTCCTCAGCTTAGGGTGGGCGGGAGCCGTGCTGGCGGCGCTCGTCGGGGCGGTGCTCGGTCAGGTCGCTCTGCGCCGCGCCCCGCGCGTGATCGCCTTCAACGCCGCGCAATACATCCTGTCGGCGGCCGTAGGGGCCCACGCAGCACGCCTTGGACACACGAGCCCGGTCAGCATCGCGGCGGTTGCACTCTTCCTCGCAGGCTACTACCTCACGAGCAATTTCCTCAGCTATGGGTATCTCCTCGTACGCGGGGACGGAATTGGACGGCGTCACCTGCAGGCTGTGGCAGCCGTCGAGGCGCCGTCGCTCGGGCTCTCCCTCATGGCCGGGCTCGCGCTGCTGGCCCTCCACGCCGGGGGCGATCGCGTCGACCCCCTTGGCCTCGCCTTCTTCTTCCTGCCGTTCATCGGTCTTGGCTACGTCCTTCGCCAGTCACAGGACGCCCGGCTGTTCCAGAGGCAGACGCTGTCGCTCGTGAATGTGCTGACAGCTCAGCCTGCTGGCGTTCTCGAGGACGCGCTGCGCGCAATGGCGGGAGAGATCTGCCGCGATGGCGCCGCGGATGCGGCTGCGCTGCTGAAGGTCTCCGGACCGCCCAGGGTCCTGGCGACCAGCGAGCATCCCAATCGCAAGTTCGAACAGCGAGCGCGGGCAGTGGGGCGGCTCGCGCGCATGCGGGGCGGCGAGGTGCAGATCCGCCGCATCCGGCCGGGCGAAGAACTGCAGTCCTGGTACGCCGCCACGGGTCCCGAAAAGGCGGTGGCCGTGGTCATCGGGCGCCGGCATCCCTACGCCTACTTCGGCCAGATGCGTCGCCTCGTCCGCACCGCGGCCGGCGTCCTGGCCGCGCTGCTCGAACGCGAGCAGTCCCTGCGTCGCCGCCAGGAGGCGGTCGTGACGGCAGAGCGCGCGCGGCTCGCCCGGCGTATCCACGACACGCTGGCGCAGGACCTCGTGGCGCTCGGCGTGGAGATCGGCGCAGCGGAACGCGCCGTCGCACAGGAGAGCGTACGCGACCTCCTGCTGCACGCACGGGCCGAGGCGCGTCAGGCGCTGGGGCGGGTGCGCGAGGCGATCGTAGCGCTCGAGCCGGTGGGCGAGCACACCGATCTCTTCGGCGTACTGCAGGGCCTGCAGGCGGAATACCGGGGACGGGGATCCGAACTGGAGATCAAGGTCGAGGAAGACCTGCCCGAACTCGTGGGGGAGGTCGCGCAGGCACTTGTCTACGGGGCCGTCGAAGGGGTGCGCAATGCGTTCAAACACTCCGGCGGCGCGGTGGCGCTGCGTATCGCAGCCGAGGGCCAGCAGGTAGTCCTGCGCGTTACGGACGGCGGCCCTGCCGTACAGGACGGCGAGCCGCACGGCACCGGGCTGGGCCTGCGTCTCCTGGAGCAGGCAGTGCGACGCTGCGGAGGCCAGCTGGAGCTGCGGCACCTGCCCGGCGGCAGCGAGTTCGAACTGCGGGTGCCGCTGACAGAGGGGGCGGGTTCATGATCAACATTCTGCTGCTGGACGACCATGCGGTGCTGCGCGGGGCGCTCCGCAGGCTGATCGACGGGGAGCCGGACCTGTGCGTGGTGGCGGAGGCGGCGACGGTGCAGGAGGCGATCCACCAGGCGATGGCGACATCGCCCGACGTGGCACTTGTGGACCTCAGTCTCGGCGAGGAGTCCGGTCTTGCCGCGATCCGCGCACTGACGGACCTGCCGCGTCCGCCGCATGTGGTGGTGCTCACCATGCACGGCGACAAGGCGAATATCGTCGAAGCGCTGGCTGCCGGGGCCGGCGGATATCTCTTGAAGTCAGCGCCGGTCGAGGACGTGCTGCGCGCGCTGCGCACGGCCGCGAGCGGCGGCGCCACGCTCGATCCGAAGATAGCGGCACAGGTGCTGCCATACATCGCGGCAGCGGCCAGCGCTCAGCCGGGCGGTCTGACGCCCCGTGAGCGGGAGGTGTTCGAACTGCTGCGCGCCGGCATGCGCAACCGAGAGATCGCGCAGCGGCTGCATCTGAGCGAGAAGACGGTGAAGCATCACGTCGGACAGGTGCTCCTGAAGCTTGGCGCCCCCAGCCGGAGATCGCTGCGCGCGTAGGTCTTAAGACCGTTCCACGATGTTGGGACCAAAGATCCGACCTTATGCCGCGCGAGGTCCGAGGCGCCGGCGCCCGAAGGCCGCTACCCTCAAAGTGCAGGGGAGCCTCGGGTTCCCCTGACATGGAGTGAGGGAGGCTCCAGGCATGCGTGGCAGCACTCGCCTGTGGAGGTATGCGGTCGTATCGTCGCTGGCCCTGCTCATCGTACCGGCCCTGGCCGTAGCGGACTCTTCGCCCCAACCGCTGACCTACGGAGTCAGCATGAACGGGTTTTACAATAATCGCCTCTACGCCAGCAATACGACGCAGGACGCGTCCACGCTGGCCCCGGCGGCGGAGCCCCAGATCGCATCCGACAACTACGGCAATTTCTTTCTATCGTCGGAACTCGGCCTCGGCGGCGGGACAGACGTCTGGTCATCGCAAACTGCGGGACAGACGTTCCAGTACAGCGGAACGGTCAACCTGGCAAGCTCCTCGGTCCCGGTGACGGCCGGCGGCGGCGATACGGCCGTGGCGGTCGCGCCGGTCGCAAACGCGCAGGGATACCAGAACGTCTACGTGGCGAGCCTCTCGCTCGGGAACGTGACCGTCAGCACATCGCAGGACGGCGGGAAGACCTACACCTCGAACTATGTCACCTCGATCCCGGGTGACGACCGCGAGTGGGTGGCGGCCTCCGGACCCAGCACCGTGTACATCTCCTACCACGACCTCGCGACCGACAACATCGATGTGGAGCGTTCGGACCAGGCGGGGGCCGCAGGGTCCTTCCAGATCGTCGGGGAGGCGATCAACCCGCTCTCGAACCCGGACGTCGTCGGCGCGACCAACGACAACGAGCTCGGGAATATCGTGGCGAGCCCTGGCGGGCGCTACGTCTATCAGATCTTCGTCGCCGCGGTCGGCGCGGAGGAGAACACCGAGGGTCTGCCGATGCGCGCCGTCTACATGGGCGTATCTACGAACGGTGGGCAGACGTTCACCGACTACACCGTGACGATCGCTCCCGAGGGCACGGCGTTCGGCAGCCAGTTCCCGATGGTGACACTGGACCGGCAGGGCAACGTCTACGCCGTCTACAGCGACAACCACAACATCTACATGAGCGTCTCGAGCGACCACGGTCAGACTTGGTCCGGCCCCTACCAGGTGAACCAGACCGGACCCGTCCTCAACCCCTTGAGCACGAACCTGCTGAGCACGCCGGGGGCGTTCATCGCCAACCCGAACTCCAATCCCGTGGCGGATGGGCTGCCCGAGGCGTACAGCCTTAATAGCTCGCCCGGTTCGTACTACAGCCAGGAGCTGATACCGGCGTACTCCAACACGAGCATCGAGCCATGGGCGGTCGCAGGCGACTCCGGCAAGATCGATATCGTCTGGTACGGCACGAACATGACGACCGGCGCCGACGGGCAGCCCGCTACGGACACGACCGACGACCACGTGCACTGGTCGGTGTTCATGGCGCAGTCCACCAATGCGCTCTCCGGGGCGCCCACCTTCACCGTCGCGCCCATCTCGCCCGTCGTCCATCGGGCCGGCGTGTGTGAAGCCGGCGTCAGCTGCACGGCGAACGGCGAGGACAACCGCGACCTCTATGACGACTTCGGGATCGCGCTCAACCACCAGACCGGCAACGCCGTGGTGACCTACTCGTCGGACCAGCTG
>JAKAPV010000022.1:0-7320 GCA_021806845.1 Bacillota bacterium
GGCGGGGATCGCCTGGGCCTGAGGCCCCTCCCGGAGCTTCCGCCGGCTTCCCCGCCCCTACATCTCATGCCCCGACCGTTGAGCCCGGGGGCATCACACTACCCCCACAGGCTGCTAGCTCGCGGTGCAGCTTGATCTTCACGTCCCCGATCTTCGCGAGGTGCAGGCGACGCCCGCCTTCCACGAGGTGGAACGCACTGCCCGCCTGCGGGTAGGTGAAGGAGTCATACCGGCGGCAGGGACGGAACCTTGGATAGCCGGGCTTCTCTCCGCGCTCGAGCCTGCGGAAGAACCCATCGAACGCCTTGTCGACCCGCTTTGCGACGTCCTGCAGGACCTGGGAGTAGACGCTGTGCAGCCTAGCGTTCTCCGCCTTGCGCAGCGGCAAACTGCGGCACTGCTCTTGGAAGCCTACGGAGACGCCCTGCAGCTTCCACTTGGCGCGGCGTTCCTCCAAAAGGTCGTTGTAGAGCACAGAGCACAGGAAGAGGGTATCGAGGATCAACGTCTCCTGGGCGCGGCTCGGGTAAAGGCGGTATCGAAAGGCGCGCAGCGGCACTCCTGCACCTCCCTTACCTGGGCGGTGCTTCCATGATACACTTGGCCTATGGATAAGACAAGAGAGGTTCGCACAGGAAGACACTGCGTTTTCGCGATGCATGTGCATTTGGTCTTCGTCACGAAATATCGAAAGGCGGTCTTCACAGGACCCATCCTCGAAGAGCTGCGGCAGATCTTCTCCGATGTCTGCACGGACTTCGAGGCGACCCTTGTGGAGTTCGACGGGGAGAGAGACCATGTGCACCTACTCGTCCACTACCCACCGAAGGTCGCCGTTTCGCGCCTTGTCAATTCGCTCAAGGGCGTCTCTTCGCGCCTCCTCCGCGCAAAGAACTACCCATCCATCAGGGCCGCCCTTTGGGGCGGCAGCCTCTGGTCCCCGAGCTACTTCGCTGCCTCCTGCGGCGGCGCTCCCATCACCGTTCTACGGCAGTATATCGAGCAGCAGAAAACCCCGGACTAACCGCGATCCTGCTGCGCCTTATATCCCCGCCCTCAAGGGCCAGGCTTTACGGCGCTCATGGTAAAAGCGGTCCTCCCAGAACTTCCGCAGCTTCGGATGGGCGTTCTCGGTACCCAGCATCTGGTCGGTTGTGGCCAAGGCTCAGGGTAGGGTCAAAGCATGAGCCGATCGGTGTACAAGGTAGTAAAATCGCAGACTGGCCGGATAAGGAGAGCCGCGCATAGATGCTTACGTTTCAGGAAGTGGTGTACGAAGGGGGTGTTGACGTAAACACCACCGCTGTGGTTCTCGTGAGGATGACGAGAAACACAAAAGGACCACAGCGATGGCTAAGGATAGCGTTACGCTTTCGGACATGCTGCGCAAGATGGGGATCGAGGACCGCGAGGAATTTGCCAGGGGCGCATAGCCGCAGCCTGCAGATCATCGTTGGGGAGGCAGACCGCCTCTCGCGCCTCAGCGACAACCTCCTGCGACTGACCACCTTGGCCTCCGCGGATGCCACGCGCCCCCGCGCCTACCGCCTGGACCAGCAGATTCGCCGCATCATCCTGGCCGCGGAACCGCAGTGGGTCTGAAAAGGGCACCAAGTAGAGGCTGATCTCGCCCCCATCGAGGTGCGGGCGGACGAAGCGCTCATGGATCACGTCTGGTGCAACCTCCTGCACAACGCGATCAAGTTCACTCCCGATGGCGGGCGCATCGCGGTCTCCCTCCGGCGTGCAGATGAGGGCCTGGAGGTTGCGGTACGCGATACGGGGATCGGGGTCTCGCCCTCCGACCAGGAGCGCATCTTTGAGCGGTTCTTCAAAGCGGACCGCTCGCGTGACCGTGCGGCTGACGGCAGCGGCCTCGGCCTTGCGCTGGCGCAGGAGATCGTCGCGCTGCACCGAGGTAGCGTCTCGGTACACAGTAGGCCCAGGTCCGGCAGCGCATTTCGCGTCGTCCTGCCGGCATTGCCCGGCTAAAAGGCCAACGAGCCCTGTCCCCAGCAGAGGGACGGGGCTCGCTGCGTCCGCGTGCGGGTATCAGTCCGGCAGGAACGACATGCCGCTCATGCCTGCGTGCGTTTCCTTCGGCAACACGGCCTGCAGGACGATGGAAAGAGTGGCTACGATCAGGAGCGCCAGGGCGCCGTTGCGGAAGCCCTGGAACGGGTCGTTGCCCGAGAGCGAGTACATGGCTGCCGCAAGGGCGATGCCCGCCGTCATGCCGATCGACCGCCCCATGTTGAGGAGGCCGCCCGTCACGCCGAGGTGCTCCTGCGGGGAGTGGCCCATCACGGAACTGTTGTTGGGCGGGGTGAAGACGCCGGCGCCGAACCCGATCAGCACCAGTGCGGGCACTGTCCAGCCGAAGGCGGTGTTCTTCGTCCAGAGGAACATCAGCAGCGCGCCGATGGCGGTGGCTATCAGACCTGCGACTGCGACGAGCCGGTTTCCCAGGCGGTCTGCGATCGTCCCGGCGACGGGCGCGACGGCCGTCATGGCGAGGGCGATGGAGCTCACGATGATGCCCATGTGGGCTGTCGGAAGGCCGCGGACCCGCTGGAAGTAGTAGGGTGTGAGGAAGAGCACTCCGTACAGCACGCTGAAGGACAGCACGCCGAGGAGGACGCCGCCCGTCACGTGGATGACCCGTACGACGCTCGGGTGCACGAGCGGCTGCTCGACCCGCAGCTGCCGCACCGTGAAGAAGTATCCTGCGACGAGGCCGGCGAACAGTTCGAGGTACCAGACGCCGTGGCCCTTCAGGGCCAGCAGCAGGAGCGTCAGGGAGACCGCGAGGAGCAGCGAGCTCGTCACGTCCACCTTCGGCCGGTGCTGATCGGCCGCATGGCGAGCGTCGTGCGGCAGGGTGAAGGGCGCTACGACCAGCGCAACCGCGGCGATCGGCAGGTTCACGAGGAAGATCGCCTGCCAGGAGAAGGCGCCGATCAGGAGGCCGCCGATGGTCGGCCCGATGGTCAGGCCGATCGCCTGGGCCGCGCCCTGAATCCCGATCGCCCGCCCGCGCATCCTCGGGGGAACGCTCGAGGTGACGATGGCAACCGAGTTTGCCTGCAGCATCGCGGCGCCGATGCCCTGCACGACGCGCGAGACGAGCAGGACCCAGAGCGAAGGCGCGAGACCGCAGCCCGCGGAGGCGATGCCGAACACGAGGAACCCGAAGCGGTACATGCGCGAGCGGCCCACGGCGTCCGCTAGGCGGCCGGCCAGCACGACGACCGTCGTCAGGGCGAGCAGGTATGTCAGGGAGACCCATGCGATGTCGTTCGACGTGGTATGGAAGTAGTGCTGCATCGTCGGAAGACCCACGGTGACGATACTCGCGTCGATCGCAGCCATTGCGGCGCCGAGGCAAACGGTCGCTACTGCAAGCCATGGATGCGTTGCCAAACCCTGGTCCAGACCGGCGGAGTGTGTGTCTGTCATGATATCGACAGCATAGTGCATCTCGTCACAAAGAAAAATGCATGTTGCCTTTGTGTTAACATAAAGATGACTTATAAGGAGGGGCGCTGTGCAGTTACAGCAGCTTAGGTTTTTCCAGGCGGTCGCGAGGGCCAGGACCTTCACGGAGGCGGCGGAGCGGCTGGCCCGCAGCCAGCCGGCCGTCAGCATGCAGGTGCGCGCCCTCGAAGCCGAGGTTGGGCTGGCGCTCGTGGAGATTTCCCGCCGCCGCGTGCGGCTGACGCCGGCCGGCCGGGAGCTTCTCCGCTATGCCGACGAGGTGCTGAGCGGCGTCACGAACGCGGAGCGGGCGATGGAGCGCCTGCGCACGGGCGGCGGCCCGCTCCGCATCGGCGCGAGCGCGACGCCAGCGATCTACTTTCTGCCGGATCACCTCGGCCCGTTCGTGCGGGAGAATCCCGGGGTCTCGCTCCGCCTGCGGGTGGGAAACCCGGCGGAACTCGCGGAGGACCTGGAGGCCGGTGCCATCGACCTCGCGGTGGCGATGGGCGCGATCGATGTGCCGCCCTGGGAGGGCCCGATCGAGACGGTCCGCCTGGGGCTCGACGCACTGCAGGTTGCGTTGCCGCCGGGCGACGCCCGGGCGGGAACGGACCTCACCCTCGCACAGCTGCGCGCGGAGCGCCTCATCCTGCGCGAACCCGACTCCCACCTGCGTTCGGTCGTCGACCATGCGCTCGGGGGCGATCTGCACTCCGCCTTGGAGTTCGACTCGAGCGAGGCGGTGAAGCGCGCGGTCGCGTCAGGCATGGGGGTGGCCGTGCTGTCGGAGAGCGCCATGCGCTGGGAGATCGAGTCGGGGCGCCTCTCCGCGGCGACCTGCGGCGCGCTCGGCGGGCCGCGGGCGATCTACGCGGGGCGCCGGCGCGAAAGCCGGTACCTGCCTGCGGAGGTCTCCCTCTGGCAGGCACTGCAGCAACAGGCCGCATGACAGCAAACGCCCGTGGGGCTGCGGCGGAGGGATCCGACCGCGGCCCCGCGGGCGCTCTGGTTCAGTGCAGTCCGTGCGCGAAGGCGAAGGCGATCAGTATGGCCATCAGGAGCACGTAGATGCGCAGGCCCCACCATACCAGTGCGATCGGGCCGCGCACTGCGACGCGGCTGTAGACGGGCGGTTCCTCGAGGAGATCCTCCTCGTCGACGATGCGGAGAATCTCGTCCGGGGCGATGGCGCGCGCCATGATGATGCCTCCTTTCAGCGGATCAGGTGCGGAAAGAGGATCGACGCGCCGAACGCGCCGTTCATCAGGATCAGCAGACCGACGATGCCGACGGCGGCCACGTTCTGCATGAGGGAGTTCACGTGCACGCCCATCACCTCGCGGTCGTTCACGAGGAGCAGGAGGAAGAGGAGCGCTGCCGGCATGAACACCGTTGCGAGCACCTGGACGAGGATGTTCAGGTAACCGAGCGGCGCGCCGGGGATGAGGACGACGAGTGCGGCCACGGCGGCGGCGATGACGCCCGGGAGGTAGAAGGGGACCGCCTCTTTCGGCCGCGCGTTGAGACTGCGCGTCTTGAGCCCGAGTGCCTCGCCGGCAGCCCAGGACGTGCTGGCGGTGATCGCCATCGCGGCGATCAGGCCGGCCTCGATGAGACCGAGGGCGAAGAGCGACTGCGCCTGTGGACCGATGTGCTGCCCGACGGAGCGCAGGATCTGCGTGATGTCGAGCCCGCCCGCGCCGGGCGCCCCCGGCATGACCGTCGCGGCCAGGATGACGATCGCGATGGCCACGATCCCCATCACGATGCCGCCGATCAGCGTGTCGATCCGCCCGAAGCGCATCTCCTTCGGCGTGAGGCCTTTGTCGACGACGGCGGACTGCTGGAAGAACAGCATCCAGGGAGCGATCGTCGTGCCGAGGTTCGCGAGCAGGAGCATCAGGAAGGCGCTTGTGAGCCCGCCCGCGACGTGCCACGTGCCGAAACTGCGCGCGACAGCGGACCAGTTCGGGTGCGACAGCAGGGCGAGCGGGACGAACACGACGTTCAGGAGGGCGATGTAGAGCGAGATGCGCTCCCACAGCCGGTAGCGGCCGACGAGCGTGACGACGAGGACAAACGCCAGTCCGAGCGGCACGCCGATGAGGAGCGGCACCCCGAACGCCGCGAGTCCCGCGCCGATGCCGATGAACTCCGTGACGAGCGTGAGCGCGTTGGCGATCACGAGGTCGACGGCTGAGAAGGTCCCCCAGAACCTGCCGTAGCGCATGAAGATCATCTCGGCGTGGCCGCGGCGCGTCACGGCGCCAAGCCGCACCGTCATCTCCTGCACGACGAAGGACACCGGAATCATCAGGACGAGGAACGGGATGAAGAAGCCGAGCCCGTAGCTGGCACCGGTCTGCGCGTATGTGATGACGCCGCCGGCATCGTTGTCGGCGATCATCACGAGAATGCCCGGCCCAAGCAGGAGCAGGAGGAGCCGCAGGCGCGCGAAGAAGCCTCCGGCCTCCCGGGCGCGGCGAAGCTGGGCGCGGTCCTGGGCGCGCTGACGCACGTCCCTCGGCAGCGTCTCCTCAAGCAGCTCAAGCTTCACCGAATCCATGCGTTTCGCCCCCTTCCCGACCAGCGCTGAAGCGGCGCCGGGAAGCGGGCGCGACGGGTCCCGCGCGTACCTCTAGACGGTACGACGATGGGGGGGACGGGCCGCGCATGCGGTCCCGTCTCTCGTCACGCGGCGCTTCCCGCTCGAACTATCGTCCGGCACGGCCGATCCCCCCCTTCAAAACAGAACCTGGGCGTGAGAACACGCCCAGGAAAACCGGCGCCTTCTCGTTGAGCTTCAGCACCGCGCGGCATAGGAGCTTTTCGGCTCCAGCCCTCTGGTTCCGGCCTTCTTCCGACCGGAACTGTTTCACCCGTGGGCATCTCTCGATGTTTCCGGGCAAGAGCATGTCTCTCGCGGGTAGCCTCACCTAACAGACGTTCCGTATTTAATATAGCACGGCAAACTGGCAATGCAACACCTGTAGGGTGATTTGGTGGCGTTTTTGCCGACGGATAACGGGAATCGCAGTGAAGGTCTCTCTAGCGCCGCCGCACTCTGTCGTGTGAAGAGGTTGCTACCAGTCCAACCGACCAACCCCGTCGAGTCCCTTGAGCGCCTGCTCCATCTCCCGCTTGGCGTCCTCGAGGAACTGCTCGCTCTCGCCCTCCGCGCGCAGCACGAGCGCGGGTTCGGTGTTCGAGGCGCGCAAGAGCGCCCAGGCGTGGGGAAACTGCACGCGCACGCCGTCGACGGTGACCACGGGAAAGCGTCCCTCGAAACGGTTCCGCACGGCATCCGTGACGCGCCACTTCTCGGATTCCGCGCAGTGCACGCGGGTTTCCGGCGTTGCGAAGGCAGGGGGCAGGTCTGCTAGGAGACTACGCAGGGAGCGTCCGGTGCGTGACACGATCTCGCCGAGGCGCAGCGCCGCGTAGAGCGCGTCGTCGTCGCCGGTGAACCGGTCCGCGAAGAAGATATGCCCGGAGAGCTCGCCGGCGAAGCAGGCACCCACCTCGCGCATCCGCGCCTTGATCAGGGAGTGGCCGGTCGGCGTGAACTCGGGATGCGCCCCGAGGCGCTCGAGGTCCTTCACGAGGAGGTTCGAGCATTTCACCTCCACCAGCGTCGGCGTCGTCGGATTCTTCGGGAAGACGTCGCGCCAGTAGACGATCAAGAGTTCGTCGACAGCGCGCACCTGCCCCTCCGCGTCGACGACCCCCAGGCGGTCCATGTCGCCGTCGAAGGCGAACCCGAGATCGGCCTCACGGGCACGCACGGCCTTTTGCAAGTCGACCATGTTCTTGGGCTGCATCGGGGCCGGGTGGTGGGTC